>CAVOCL010000080.1:0-7846 GCA_963694185.1 Dehalococcoidia bacterium | reverse complement strand
TTCTTCCGCGCTTCGTACTGCGTCGATGATTGGGTGATCGAGGGAGCGATCGACGGATTCCGAGAAGTATTCGCCCAGGCAAACAGCTAGCAAAATGCTACCGACGGGTTCGCGAATGTCGCTACTTGAGCGGCTCTTTCAGACCTGATCCAGTGATCGGCACGAGGACGTTTAAGTTGCGCTCAATCTCGCCTGATTCGATTAGTTTCTCGAGTCCAGCGAACGCACCCGCAGAAGTCATCTCAGCGAACACGCCTTCTGATGAAGACAACCGTTTCTGCCATTCGATTAGCGATTCCTCGGACACCGTGACTCCGCTGCCATTCGTCGACCTAATCGCTTCGACCATCTCGGCAAGGCGAGGTGGTTTCGAAACTGCGATTCCCGAAGCGTTGGTTGGCTGCACGTCGTCATGCGACCAATCTTCACCGTTCAGGGCTGCGACCACAGGTCGAACTGCGTGCGCCTGCACACCGTGGAATTTCGGGATATTACTGATGATTCCGGCTTCCTTTAGCTCCTGATAGCCACGGACCATGCCGATCAGCAGCGATCCGTTTCCAACCGGAAGTACGACATGCTCAATGCCATTCTCAAGTACTTCAACGATTTCATAGCTCGCCGCCTTCATACCTTCTGAAAAGTACGGACTCAGGTTGTGCGACATGTAGATGAGACCACTTTCTTTCACGAACTCCTCAGCAGCCTCTGTGGCCGCCTGCCGTGGCCCCTCGATTTTGTGGAGACTTGCGCCGAATATCTGTATCTGGTCGAGTTTTCCGCTGGCTGCGCTGGCCGGAGCGAAAACGTGGGCTTTGAGTCCGGCTGCTGCTGCGTAGGCTGAGAGCGAAGCGCCTGCATTTCCCGAAGAATCTTCGATGAATTCAGTGACACCGAGTTCTCGACCCATGGTCGTAAGAACCGCTGAGCCACGATCCTTGAACGAACCGGTCGGTGCCATGAACTCCAGTTTGGCCCACAGCGTATTTAGGCCCAGCGCCTCACCCGTCTTTTCGAGCAGCACGAGTGGAGTGTCGCCTTCACCAAGCGAGTTCACCCCCATCGGATCGTCCATTGGGAGTCGAGGTAGCGTTCCATCGGGAGCATTTAGATATTCAACGGCGAATAGGCCACCGCACTCGGCGCAGTAAAGGTCGCTCACCGATGGTCCCTGCGTTGTCGCGCAGTCAAGGCAGCGCAAGCTGTGATTCGGGACGTTCAATCTATATCTCCATCGTCGTATCTTGTTCAACGTTCTCCGCTTCTGCGCCAGAATCGTGAACCGTTTCTTCATCACCTACTGAGGGTCGAAACCGCACACCTGGGCGTGCAAATCCGCCGCCAATGCCAACAACATGGCCATCAGATCGCCAACATGCTGCCCCTGACAGCGTTCCACCGGGTTCAAACCGCACTATATTCATGCCGCCACCAATAGCGGTCACAGGCGTAACTCGGTGGCCTTTGGCAGCAACCTCCGCCCGAATAGACTCTGGAATCCCAATTTCAATCTCAACATCCTGCCCTTGAGTCCACATCCGTGGCGCTTCGACCGCTTCTTGCGCAGACATCTTGTGATCGATGATATTCACGATCGCCTGCAACACCGAAGTGAATATTCGCACCCCGCCCGGAAGCCCAACTGCGAACTCAAGCTGACGTTCTTTCATCACGATCATCGGCGACATGCTGCTAGTGACCCGTTTGCCGGGTTGAACTGAGAGTGGCTTTCCTGGGTGTGGATCGAACATCTGTTGGGTGTTGTTGAGCAGCATCCCGGTTCCAGGGACGGTGACTTTCGACCCGAACAGTTCGTTGATGGTTTGTGTTGCGGAAACTACGTTTCCATCGAGATCCGCAATCGTGATGTGGGTGGTGTGATCGGGTTCGTTCGAGCCCGGTGCGATCTCGGGTGAAGCCTTGTCCATGTCAAGACGGTCGATGAACTCCTCGACGTGATGCTTGGCGATCAGTCGTTCCACCGGTACTTCAACGAAGTCGGGATCACCCGTGTAGCGATTTCGATCTGCGAACGCCTTTTTCATTGATTCGGCCAATAAGTGAATCGAATCGGCGGTCCCGAATCCCAGAGCTGCCACATCGAACTCTTCGAGAATATTCAGCATCTCTGTGATGTGAACGCCCGCTGCAGAAGGGGGTGGCGGCCCGAATATCTCGTACCCTCGATACTCCCCTTTTATCGGTTTTCGGCGAATGGTCTTGTACTCAGCAAGGTCCTCTTTAGTGATAATCCCGCCGTTACGTTCGAGATAATCGCAAACGATCTCGCCAAGAGGTCCGTTGTACAGGTGATCTGGCCCGTTTTCGGCTATGGCCCGCAGCGTTCGAGCGTAGTCAGATCGATCAACGTGATCACCCGTCTGTAGCACTACGCCGTTCGGCATGAAGGTGGCCGCTGTCTCGGGAAATTTGCGAATCACATCTTCCATCTGCACGATCGTATCGCGGAGATACTCGCTGGCTTTAAATCCCCGTGCGGCAAATCGAATGGCGGGCTCCATAACTTCGGAGAGCGACATTGTGCCCCACGTTTCAAGAGCCTCGGTCCACGCTTTCAGATTGCCCGGGACGCCAATCGATAAATATCCAATCGAGCTCGCGTCGCCAACGCTTTTCAAATAATCAGGACCTGAATCGGCGATCGGCGTATACATATCCTCTGTCGAAGCGGCGGGAGACGTGGAGTAGCCGTCGATAACGTGGTGCTCGCCGTTTGCGAGTCGAACGTTGAAGTGGCCGGCGCCGAATATGCCAACCATCATCGGTTCAACCACTGAAAGTGCGAACAGCGACGCCACAGTGGCGTCGATTGCGTTACCGCCAGCCAGCAGCATCTCAGACCCAGCTGCCGATCCTAGAGGGTGATTAGTTGCGACCATGCCTCTCGAACCCGTTGCCGGCCGTTTCTCCAGCTGGAATGTTGTGCCTGCCCGCGCTCGCCAGTTCGATATGGTCATTCGTTCCTGCTCGCCTCTCACAGCAATCGCTGTATTTATGCCACATGTTGCAGTGCTTAAACTTCGTCTACTGCAACCCGGCCGCCAGAATTCTATTCTTAGAGAATCACAAAGGGTCGCCCGAAAAATTCGTTCTCGTACATATTGTTACTTTGCGCTTGTGGGAATAAGTTATCTGCGGTCACGTTGATCGCATCGCACATGAACGAACACGCCTGATCGAGTTACGCTCGATCAACCGAGGAGATACCAATGGCAGAAATGGGAACATCAGCAGTCTGGCACGATGCCGACAAAAGCTGGGAGATGCGAGATCTGCCACTGCCGGAACTCGAAGCCGACGCGATTCAGATTCGAGTAAAAGCTACCAGCGTGTGCGGTTCAGATCTTCACATCTGGCGCGGCGACGGCATTCCGGAAGGCGCCCCGCCGAGGGACCCCTTCGTGTTTGGGCACGAGATGATGGGTGAAATTGCCGCTATGGGTAACAAGGTCACCACTGACTCTATGCGACGGCCGCTAAAAGAGGGCGACCGTGTCGCCTACTCGTATTTCTTTCCGTGTGCGCGCTGCTATAACTGCCTGCGTGGCGAATTTGGTGCCTGCAAGTTCAGGATGGGTCGCAAGCCGCTCGAGGAGTGGCCGGTATGTAACGGCGGATTCGCCCAGTACTATTACCTGCGAAGCCCTAACTATGTGTTCAAACTTCCCGATTCTATAAGCGACGCTGCTGCCGCACCGATCAACTGTGCGCTGGCTCAGGTTTACGAAGCGATGCATCTGGGTGGCGTGCGCTTGGGCGACACCATCGTTGTGCAAGGAGCTGGCGGACTTGGCGTAAACGCTACCGCCGTTGCGCGAGAACTTGGTGCTTCCAAGGTAATCGTAATCGATGGCCAGAAGCAACGACTTGATCTGGCGATGCAGTGCGGCGCAACCCACACGATCGATATGAACGACTACGACACTCCGGAGTCACGTATCGAACGGGTGATGGAGCTAACGAACGGAATTGGCGCCGACAAGGTGATCGAGGTCGTTGGCTTCCCGGCTGTGGTTGAAGAAGGACTCAAAATGGTGCGCATGCGAGGGATTTACCTCGAGGTTGGGCACATTTCTCCGAATTCGTTCGCATCGATCGATATCTCAACGATGGTTTCTAATCAGGTACGTTTCTACGGCATTCAGCACTACGATCCCTGGATCATCCCGAACGCTATAGATTTTCTTGAACGAACCGCCGACAAATACCCGCTCACCAGCGTGGTTTCACACGAGTTCCCGCTTGATCAGATCGGCAAAGCGTTCGAAACGGCCGAGTGGCTTGGGACCCAGAGCGGTAGCGAAGTGACCCGGGCTGTCATCACGCCGTAGTTGTTCACGGTTATCCGTTCAATCGCACTCATCAATTCAGGAAGAACAGTCCAATAGCTTCGAAATCACAGCCCAACTTCTTAGTCATCATGTCTGACGAGCACGGTGCGCAGTTCTCGTCGGCGTATGGTCACCCGATCATCGAAACACCAAATATGGATCGGCTTGCCGAGCAGGGAGTCACGTTCGACGCCAACTACTGCAATTCGCCTTTATGTATTCCGTCTCGGGCGTCGTTTATGACCGGACAGTACGTTTCGACGTGCGAAGTTTGGGACAACACGAAACCGATGCCGGTCGACCAGCTGACCTGGCCGTACTTACTGCGAAACGAGGGCTACGACACTGCTCTTAACGGCAAGATGCACCTTGTTGGGCCCGATCCGCTCCACGGGTTCGATGAGCAGCTTTCGAGAGACCCGCACATCGAAGCGCCGCTTCCCCACTTCCGCTGGTCAGATGGCATTCCAACCGCGCCAGAAGACTGGTTTGGCGTTCGAGAAGCAAATCCGGGTGTGAGCCCGATGATCGAAGCCGACGACGCTATGGAGAAAGCTGCGGTCGAATATCTGTCCGATCCTGCTCGCCACGAAATGCCGTTCGCAATGTGTGTCGGCTTCATCGCGCCACACTTCCCGTTCGTCGTTCCGGAACCGTACTTCTCGAAGTACTACCCCGACAATGTCGACATGCCGAACATCCCAGAGGGACATCTCGACGAACTTCCGCCCTCGGCACAACGGTTACGGAAAATGTTCGGACTCGATGGCGATTGGACTGATGATGAAATTGCACGTGCTCGGGCTGCCTACTTTGGACTTTGTGAGTATCTCGACGACAAGATTGGCCACTTAATGGACACTCTTGAAGAGCAAGGACTTGCCGAGAACACTGTGATAATTCATACGTCGGATCATGGCGACATGTTGGGTGAACACGGTCTTTGGCGAAAGATGTGCTTCTACGAACAGTCAGCGAACGTGCCCTTGCAGATATCGTGGCCCGGGAAATTCGAAGGCGGGCAACGTGTTGCGGAAGCGGTTTCGAATGTGGATGCTGTCGCCACTATTCTCGATCTTGCGGGAATCGATCTCACCAAATGGGATCTCGATGGTCAATCCCTTGTGCCGGCTCTGAATGGCGACACTTCGGGACTCAACGATATTGCAATCTCCGAGCACTTTGCGCACGGCACAGATCGTCCGCTTGGCATGGTGAGATCGGGCAATTGGAAGCTCTGCTACGGCCACGGTGATCCAGTTGAGATTGAACTGTACGATCTTGACGCAGATCCCGGCGAATTCACAAATCTCGCTGGTGCTCAAGAACACTCGGCCGTGCAAGAACGATTGCTAAAAATACTGCTCGACCAGTGGGGCGACCCCGACGCTCTAACTGCCAAGATAGTTCGTGATCAGGAGGATCGCGAAATCGTTCGGAACGTGACGGGTGTTGGAACGATTTTTTAGGGCTTTGTAACGACCCTGAATGCGTGTCACAATAACTTCATGATAACCCCCAGCACCAGCCTGAATTCTGATCTTTCGAGTGTCGTTGGCACACAGTATGTGATCTGGAAGCCCGAAGACCTATTGGTCTACGAATACGACGGGTCGATCGACAAGGCGACTCCGCAAGCCGTGGTGCTGCCGCAAACCGCTGAGGACGTGGCCGAAATCGTTCGAATCGCCAACCGGCACGGCGCTTATATCGTCGCCCGTGGCGCGGGAACCAGCCTTTCCGGTGGCGCAGTGCCGCTAAGAAACTCGGTTGTGATCGCGCTTACCCGACTCACCGAACTCATCGAGGTCGATGCCGAAAATCGTGTCGCTATCGTCGAACCGGGGATGATAAATCTAGCGTTGTCGCAACGGGTCAGTCATCTTGGACTTTTTTACGCCCCCGATCCTGCCAGCCAAAAAACCTGCACCATCGGCGGGAACGTCGGCGAAAATGCTGGCGGACCTCACTGTTTGGCGCTTGGTGTAACGACGAATCACGTGCTCGGCCTCGAAGTAGTTCTTGCAGACGGTTCGCTTGTGTGGCTAGGTGGAGCGCAACGTGAATCAACTGGCTACGACCTGCGGGGAGCGTTCGTGGGATCGGAAGGCACGTTCGGGATAATCACCAAAGTGGCCGTTCGTCTTCTCCCCAAGCCCGAAACTATCCACAGCATGCTTGCCGCTTTCACAACGATGGACGCCGCTTCGGATACTGTTGCCGAAATCATCGCCGCCGGCATGGTTCCTTCGGCACTCGAAATGATGGACCGCAAGACCATCGACGCCGTAGAACCGTTTTATCACCCCGGATATCCGGCAGCTGCCCAAGCGGTTTTGATAGTCGAAGTAGATGGCCTCATCGAATCGGTTGAAGAACAGACCGAGGCCGTTCTCGAAATATGTCGCAAAAACGGGGCGATGGAAATCCGTGAAGCTGATGATGCTGAGACTCGAGCCAAGCTCTGGGAGACCCGCAAAGGGGCGATTGGCGCTTACGGAACGATCGCTCCTACCTACTATCTCGTTGATGGCGTGGTTCCAAGAACCAAGCTCAGGGAAGTCCTACAGCAGGTCGATCAGATCGCCGCTGAACTCAACGTGGTTGTCGCCAATGTGTTTCATGCAGGCGATGGCAACATTCACCCTGCGATTTTGTTCAACGAGCGAAATCCCAGCGAAGTGAAGCAAGCGATTCTCGCTGGCGCACGAATTCTCGAAGCGTGTGTGGCTGCCGGCGGCGCTCTTTCGGGCGAGCACGGTATTGGGATTGAGAAACAGGCCTACATGCCCCTGGTATTCACCGAAGACGACCTTGAGTCGATGTCACGACTCCGAACCGCATTCATCGGCGAGCAACCCGACGGCGCTCCAATCGGAGTTCCCTCGCTGAGCGAACGATTCAACCCCGGAAAAGTGTTCCCCGGCGGAGCAATTCACGGCGAGGCGTACGGCATTTCAGCCGAATCGTTCCGCCCAACCGGCACTTCGGACTGGCAGTAGCCGAGCACGTTCACTTGTAATAGTTGATTCAACCACATATGATTTGAATCATTCCGATAATTGGAACGTTCTAATAAAGGTGCTTTTAGTGGCTGTCAGCAGAAATCAACTTCTTGTTCTTCGCTATTTGGCGGAATGCACAACTCCCGTAGCCGGAATTGATATCGCTGCCGATCTCGATTGGGTAGCCACTTCGTCGATCTACGCAGCTATCTCGGCACTACAGGCACAGGGCAATATTTCCGCAGAATGGGATCATTCGGAATCTCATCCCAGGCGCATGGTTTCAATCAGTACGGCCGGTGCCGATGCACTTCGGGAGGCGATCGAACTAGAGTCGCGTCAACTGATTCGCCCGCGTCGAGTCCAGGAGGCGTAACGATGAATTTATTGAATTTTCTGATCAAATTCTCGATGGCGACCTTCGCCCTGCTCTGGATGCACCTCTGGAAATGGTGCTACCCGAATTCGTCCGATGTGATCAACGAATTA
>CAVOCL010000079.1:0-7849 GCA_963694185.1 Dehalococcoidia bacterium | reverse complement strand
CTGGCGTGACGATCATCAGCGCAAAGCTCGATGGTCAAGATGTGACTTCTGAGTTCATGCCTTCATCGGCCGCTACATGGTCTTACCAACCTGGCGATCTAAGCAATACCGAGCACACCCTCGAAATCACTGGGCGTGATGACGCGGGCAACACGTCGAACCCTGTTTTCAGAGTATTTAACGTCGACGCACCGCCCCCAACTGCAACGCCGGTTCCGACCGAAACGCCAGTCGTCGTACCTACGATTGAAGCTCCTCCGGCGGAAAATCCCACCGATTCGGGAGATTCAACACCGGCCACAGCTGTTCCGAGCGAAGTACCGGCCGACACTGAGCCACCAGCTGAATCTGCACCAGAAGTACCTGTGGTCGCCGAACCTGTATCTTCCCCCGATGCTCCAGCAGATTCAGGAAACTCCGGATCCAATGTGGTGCCAGAAACTGAAGCACCAACCGACACTGCAGATCCTGAACAGGCTCCTCCAGCGGCTCCCGTAGATGATGTTGTTGCAGAGGAACCAGACCCGGAAACCCTCGTAGACGATGACAGTGCCAGCGATACAGATGACACTGCTGACGATGCGAATCCAGATGCAGAAGCCGATCCTGAGGATCCGGCTGAAGATGAAGAACTGACCAACGACGATATTGCTGCAACGGTAGCTGCAATGCGAGCTGACGATGAACTGGATGGCGACGAAGCTGTAGATGGGGAAGAAGATCCTTCCCTGGCTCCTGAACCGGCGCTCACGGTGTTCGGCTGCAACGTGCCGAGCGGACCCGAAGAAGCCGTTGGCGGCGTGATTGCAGGAGCCGACTACCTGTTAGCTGCAGCCGGATTGTTCGGGTTGATAGTCGCAAGAGCACGACCGAAGCGTCGAAAACGCGCCGACAGAGAAGACACCAAGTAACGCTCGTTGGCTGGTCATTCAGATGATATTGGACGTCTACTAGGCCGACCTAAATGTAAGGCCCGCCAGGTCCCCAGTCATCGGTCCCGGTTAGTCTCTTCCTGAGTGCCCGCAACTGATTCGGCAATCCTGCGTTCGAGTCCCAAGTTTGGTCAACGCCCTCGGATTGCGGTTCGCCCTTAACGATGAGTTCAATCAGCACTGGGCCGTCGCTCGAAAGAATATCGGGCAGGGCGCTGTCAAGCGATTCGATATCGTTGAAACAGTGTGCCGAGGCGTATCCGCAAGCTTCGGCGGCCTTGGCGTATTCGACCCCCGCTGTCGGAAGCGGCTGACCGCCTGTTATCGAATAAATGCCGTTGTTGAACACGAAGTGATACAGGTTTTTAGGAGCCATACCGGCGATGGTCGCCAGTGTCCCAAAGTTCATCAGCAACGAGCCGTCTGAGTCGAGGCATAGTACCGACCGATCAGTATCGCCAAGCGCCACTCCAAGTGCGACCGACGAAGCTTTCGACATTGCGTTAGCAATACCAACGTCCAGATCAGGTTCGGTAGATATCTGATTCCAGTACTTCGTCTGGGTCATCGTCGTGACACTGACTGCTTCGCCACGAGAATCATTGATAACTCGGCAAGCATCTGCGTAGGTAATCATTACTCGTCACCTTTCGCATATTCAGTGCCTATGGCAACGGCGAAGGGCTGGTTCGTCTTGGCTGCCCGTTCGAATGCCAATGGAACTAAATCGAGATCGTCGTCCGATTCAACCACGAAATAATCGACCCGCCACATGTGCAGGAATGGCTCCAAGAACGTTGCTGCGCTGTCAGGAGTATCGCCCTTGCGGTTGTGACCCCTGTAGCCGATGAACATCACCAACGGTAGTCCGATTCCCAGTGCCAGCCCCCGAAGCGCGTCTCCGGCTTCATACAGTCCTGCGTTCTGAATCGATATCACCGGGTTTTGGCCAGCGACGAACAGTCCTGCCGCCACGGGAATGGCTTCACCTTCACGGGCTACCGGTACTACTGTGATCGATGGTTCGGCCATCAATGCTTCGTACATGTGCGCAGTTTCGGAATCAGGAAGCGTGACGTAGTGCGAAACGCGCTGCTGTACGAGCTGTGCGACTACGTTTTTGGGATGAAGAACGCCGTTGATCAATCGGGATACCTTTGCCTTTCACTTTCGAGGCGAGACTAGCTGCCAGATCGCATATTCGCAACCAGCTAGGCGGTCTTCTTTTTGGGCCGTCGGGTGAAGATCAGCAGGATGATTGCCAAGATAGCCGCAACTGTGAACGTGGGGAACGTAGCCGAGTACGAACCCGAGTAGTCGAATATCAGCCCAGCCCCGATCGCTCCCAGTGCTTGACCACCGCTAACAAATGGTTCTGTGGCACCTCGAATGGCACCTAGTGAATTTCGCCCAAAGTAGTGAGCCATTGCAACTGGCGGAACCACGAGTAATCCACCAAGGCCGATGCCGAACAACAGAGCTACCGTGAACGCCATCACTTCTGAATCGACGAGCAGGAACAGCAACGCCATACTGCCGAGCCAGGCCGCCGTTGAAGAGTAGACAACTTTCACTGGCAAACGATCAAGCAGGTATCCCCACATGATGCTGCCAATGGCAGTACCCAGAGCCATCACTGTAAGAGCAGACGCCGCGATCGATGCGCTGATGCCGTGGTCGCGCAAGAACGCAGCCTGGTGAATATTGACGCCGGTGTGAATGAAAAATACCAGTCCTCCGACTAAAGCCAGAGTCCACAGGGCAGGCGTCCGCATCGCCTCTTTAAGTGTCCACTGCTCTTCTTTTTCAGCTGCCGTTTTACCAGAAGTTGAGTCTTGCGATGAATCGCCGACACCAGAAGAGTCCGATACAGGCGCGTCGCCATCGGGCAGCAGGCCAACGTCTTCTGGCTTGTTTACAAATACGAGCAGCGTGAGCGGCAGGGCTATCACCCAAACGCTGATCCCCATCCAGAACCACGCCATGCGCCAGTCGCCGTTATTCGCGTTCATAAAAAACTGGGCGAACAGAGGGAACAGTCCCATTCCCAGCGAATGCGAAACACCGAGCATTGAGGATGAGCGACCTCGCAGGCGTACGAACCATTGCGCGACAGCGGTTGAGCCACCGATTTGCAAAGGTGCCTGGAACATCAGTCTTCCGGTGCCGAACAGCAGATAGAAGGTGATCGGACTGGTGGTCCAACGAAGCGACAGAATCACGGCGCCCAGCAGAATCACCGAAGTGGCCATCAACACCCTCGCACCCCAACGCTGGAGAATCCAACCTGCAAGCGGTGACACGAACATCGACACGACGCCCGCAGCTGCAGCCGCACCAACGATCAGCGTTCGGCTCCAGCCTAAATCTTCGCTCATCGGGAATACGAAAACTGCGATTGTCAGGGTGGCGGCGGCGTTTCGAACAAACACCGTCGAACCCGCAGCTACAACAATTGCCCATCCATAGAAGAACGGTGTTCGACGCACCAGGGCGATTCGTGGATCAGTTTTTGTTGTGGACGTGTTTGTCATTTGGCCTGAGTCTTTAGTTGCGAAGCGTGGATGCTAGCAGCCTGTTGGGGGGCGATGTTGCTCAGAATTCGCTATTGCCACTGATAGAGTGGTTACCCGAATTGTTCGGCTTGGGGCGTTATTCGCCCTGTTCGCAAAGCACTTCGGCCCAGCAAGTTCGAACTATTGGAACCTTTCGGTAAGAGCAGCAAACGAAATATGTCACCTGAATCAACTTCTTTCGACGCCAAGCGATCATTCGAAACCGCAAAGGGCACGGTCAACTACTACGCCATATCGGTGTTAGAAGACGCTGGGCTGTTGGATATCGCCAAAACCCCGTATACGATCAGGGTGCTGCTGGAAAATGCCCTGCGTAAAGCCGACGGCGGACCTGCAACCGACGATCACGTAAAGCTTGTCGCTTCGTGGCGACCCGATGCCAAGCCCGTCAAGGAATTTCCTTACATGCCGGGTCGGGTGGTGCTGCAAGACTTCACTGGGGTTCCAGTAGTTGTCGATATCGCCGCAATGCGAGACGCCGTGACGAACGCCGGGGGAGATTCTTCGATCATCAACCCGATCGTTCGTTCCGACATGGTTATCGACCACTCGGTGCAGGTCGACTACTTCTCGAACGCCGGTGCGCTTGCGATGAACATCGAACGTGAGTTCGAACGAAACACTGAACGCTATGAGCTACTCAAATGGGCACAAGGCGCATTCGATAATTTCAAAATCATTCCGCCCGGAGCTGGAATTGTTCACCAGGTGAACCTCGAGTTCCTGGCAGAGGTAGTCCTCGAAGAAGAAAACTCCGATGGCAGCAAAATTGTCTTCCCCGACACATGCATTGGCACCGACTCCCACACCACGATGGTGAACGGTTTGGGCGTGCTTGGTTGGGGCGTAGGCGGAATCGAAGCCGAGGCTGTTATGCTCGGCCAGCCTTACTACATGGTCGTGCCTGAAGTGGTTGGTGTGCGACTTAGTGGAAGCCTGCCGGAAGGTGCAACTGCAACCGACCTCGTACTGAGCATCGTCGAACTGCTTCGTAAAGAAGGCGTTGTAGAAAAGTTCGTTGAGTTCTACGGCCCTGCGCTTGAAACCCTGCCATTGGCAGATCGAGCCACTATCGCAAACATGGCTCCCGAATATGGTGCAACCTGTGGATTCTTCCCGATCGACGATCAGACGCTGAAGTACTTGCGAGATACCGGTCGAGACGATGCGGTTGTCGAGCGTACAGAGAAGTACGCAAAAGTGAACTCGTTCTTCTACGATCCTTCTAGCGACCCCGAGTACACCGTTTCACTTGAGTACGATCTTGCCACCACCATCCCAGCGATGGCGGGTCCGAAGCGACCGCAGGATCGACTTGCTCTCGATGAAGTGAACCCAAACTTCAGCACATCGTTTGCAGATGCTACAGATGATAAGCACGACATTGAAGTCGAAGGTAATTCGGGCGCTATCGGCGACGGCTCAGTCGTTATCGCGGCTATCACCAGTTGCACGAACACTTCGAACCCCTCGGTGATGGTTGGCGCCGGATTACTCGCACGAAACGCCCGCAAGCGTGGTCTGACGAGCAAGCCGTGGGTGAAGACGAGTCTTGCACCCGGATCAACGGTCGTAACTCGCTATCTTGAAGCAGCAGGGCTAAATGAAGATCTCGATGCTCTCGGATTCAACACCGTCGGCTATGGCTGCACAACGTGTATTGGTAACTCGGGTCCGCTTCCTCAGCAGGTGGCTGATGCGGTGAACGATCACGATCTAACCGCCGCTGCAGTAGTTAGCGGAAACCGAAACTTTGAGGGTCGAATTCACCCGCAGGTGAAGGCCAACTATCTTGCATCGCCAGTGCTCGTTGTTGCCTATTCAATCGCCGGGCGGGTCGATACCGATCTCATTCATGAAGCTATTGGGCAGGATCAGCAGGGCGAAGATGTGTTCTTGAAGGACATCTGGCCGTCACAGGCAGATATTGCCGAAACGATCGCCGAATCGCTCACTGCCAATATGTTCAAGGAACAGTACGCACCGGTTTACGATGGCTCGGACGAATGGCAGGCACTTCCTGCGCCGAGCGGAATGAACTTCAACTGGGACCGAGAGTCAAGCTACATTCAGGAGCCACCGTATTTCGATGACTTTGGCGACGTGCCGGCCGTTCGATCGGAAATCACCGGTGCCCGAGTGCTAGTGGGATTCGGCGATTCGGTCACTACCGATCACATTTCGCCAGCAGGTTCGATTCCGCCAAGTGCGCCAGCAGGGCAGTTCCTTGTTGGTAGCGATGTTCCACGACGAGAGTTCAACTCATACGGCTCACGTCGAGGTAATCACGATGTGATGGTGCGCGGTACATTCGGAAATATCAGGCTGCGCAACAAGTTGACTCCCGATATGGAAGGCGACTGGACGGTTCACCTCCCAGATGGCGAGCAGATGCGAATATACGAAGCGTCTGAGAAGTACCGGGAAGAGGGCGTTCCGCTGATCGTTCTCGCCGGTAAAGAGTACGGAACTGGTAGCTCACGAGACTGGGCTGCTAAGGGGCCGATGCTTCTCGGTGTTCGAGCCGCGATTGCCGAAAGCTTCGAGCGAATTCACCGTTCGAACCTGATCGGCATGGGCGTTCTGCCTCTTGTGTTCACGAACGGTGACAGTGCCGATTCGCTGGGTCTTGATGGTACGGAAACTTTCGATATTCCGGGTGTCGCCAACTCAGTTGAACCCGGTTCGACGATTACAGTGACCGCCACTTCAACGGATGGCAAGGTTACCGAGTTTGAGACTCTAGTTCGAATCGACACTACGATCGAGAATGAGTACTACAGCAACGGCGGGCTGCTGCCTTACGTGCTGCGCGAGATGATGGCCGAAGCTTAGTCGCCAACTGCCGATGATAGAAATGATGAACCGGGAAGCGAACAAGCTTCCCGGTTTTCGCGTTAAGGGGATGTGCGAGACAGAATCCCTTCTTACTGGGAAGAAGGTTAGATTGAGGGTGGAATCGTAGGGCTGGCTGGATCGTTCGTGCTAGCAAAAATCCCCGACCCTTGTGGAGGGACCTTCTGTGGGGTGACGGTGAAGTGGTTTCGCCAGCCACAGCTTTCAGCGCGTCCCTCCCCAGATCCTTCGGCTCCGATGACGTAGTTTATCCCGATGAAAATCGGGGCTCAGGAATGGAACAAGCGAGGCGATAATCGCTACACCCAATACCCTCAACGCTACGAACTGCCGCCCCACCTATCGGAACGTGCCGCTACAAGCTCTTCGTGCAGAACATCTTCCAAATTTTCGAACAGCCATTCGAACCCTACGGCCTGTAGTTTTTCGGGAAACGCTCGTTGGCTGTAGAGCATGGTTTCATTGCCCATTTCACCGAAAACAAACTTGATCATTGGCGAAGGAACGTGGAACCACGCCGGACGTGAGAGAGTCTTCGCCATCAGTTTCGTGAACTCTTCGTTTCGCACTGGTGTAGGAGCAGTGAAGTTCACCGGACCCGACAGTTCCTCTTTTCCAATCAGAAAAAAAAGACCGTTTACAACGTCGGGCAGAGAAATCCACGGCCACCACTGACGTCCGCTGCCAAGTTTGCCCCCGAGGGCGGATTGGAACGGGATTTTGACCCTGCTTAGCAACCCTCCTTTGCGAGACATTATTAGGCCGAAGCGAGCATTAACAACTCGTATTCCAGCTTCTCGGGCCGTGTCGGCAGCCGATTCCCATCGAACGGCAGTATCAGCAAGAAATCCCTCCCCTGAAGGCGATTCCTCAGTGAGTGGTTCCTCTCCTCGATTACCGTAAAAACCGACAGCCGAAGCCACAATGAATACAGAAGGAGGATCGTTCAAGCCTGCCAGAGCCTGCGATAAAAGACGAGTGGAACGAACACGACTTTCCCTGATGAGGAGTTTGCGTTCCGAACTCCAGCGTCCGCCTGCTATCGACACACCACCGAGATGAATAGCGGCATCGATTCGACCCAGCATTCGTGAATCGAACGCACCGTGGTCAGGGTCCCACGTGAACTCGGAAATACGAGCCTCGGTATTCACCGGACGCCTTACGAGCTGGACAACCTGATGTCCATCGTAAGCAAGAGTATTGATCAGTTCATTACCGACCATCCCAGAACCACCCGAAACTAGTATGCGCATACGGCTCCAATATTCGTTCGGCTAACTCAAATCGCTATAAGTTCATTCTAATACCTGGTGAGGCAACACAGCGGTAAAGATACGAACGGCGAATACGGATAGTGACCTGCCCCAAAAACCTGTACCACTCGTTATGTTAGTCCGACGGCCTCCTTCAACCTGATTGTTTCCGGTGCCGGTGTCCGGTATCCGAGTGAACTGTGCGGTCGGATCGTGTTGTACTCCCTTC
>CAVOCL010000078.1:0-7874 GCA_963694185.1 Dehalococcoidia bacterium | reverse complement strand
GTGAAACTATCGTTTTATAAAAACGGCCTCCAGATGACGTTCGAACAGGGGGAGCTTAAGTCTGCAACTTCCAGCGGATTCATCGACCGTAAAGACGCCAGTGCCCACTACCACGATCTTACTTTTCTAAGGGTGATTTTCAGGCAGAAATCGTTCAGCGAACTGAGCGAAATGCACCCGGACTGCTATGCCAGCGACCACGCAATGGGCACGCTTCAGGACATTCTGTTCGGCGGGCCGTTGCCCTCATCTGTTCTACAGGTGAGTTAGCCGCACGGGAGTCGGGAATCGAGAACGCCGCTACTTGGCCATCAACCGATCTATCTCGACCTGAAGCTGCTCTAAATACGTTGGATACGAGTTCTTCCGATACCCGAGCACATCGTTGCCGCCCTCGTCTGAGTACCACGAGAAATGCCCCGCCTTCGACTGGTAGATAGCATCTTCCATGTCGACTTCGATCATCCCAAAATAGTCAGCGACGTACTGCTCGCCGGTCATTCGCCATGAAGATCCGCCACTCACGTTGACGATCCGAGTTGCATCGCTCAGCTCAGCCGTCACGCTGGCAACAATCGCATTCACGGCGTCGTCACGATGTACGAACTCGATCTGCTGATTCGGCAGAAACGGCCATTCGGCAGGAGGCTCCTGGAACACCGGAATCGAAACGCCAGAAATTCGAAGCACGCAGGAATCTAATCCCGAATTAACCACGATCTGTTCCGACTCTGCCTTGGTCTTGGCGTAGTTATCGTCGGGGTCATAGCTCTGCGAAGTCGAGACTTCATCGGAACCTTCAGGCGTGCCGTAAACGCTCACCGATGAGCTGAAAACGAGCCGTGCTTTAGGCGCATGAATCTTCATCTGATCGACGATGATCTGCGTGCCTTCAACATTCACCCGCTGCGTCAGCTCGATCTGCTGATCGGCAACCGGAGGCAGAATCGCAGCCAGATGCACAACAGCATCGACTCCGTTCAACGAGTTGGCCACATCGGTTGATGACGTGAGATCGCCCGGAAGCGCCGAAACGCCGTCTGGCAGTCCTGCGAAGTCGGCTGTATGAAGATCGAATGCACGAACGGTGTGTGTATCAGCAGCAAGCAGTGCACAGACCAACCGGCCCATGCTCCCTACACCACCCG
Organism: Dehalococcoidia bacterium; assembly: GCA_963694185.1. Classification (GTDB taxonomy): domain Bacteria; phylum Chloroflexota; class Dehalococcoidia; order Lucifugimonadales; family Lucifugimonadaceae; genus Lucifugimonas. Next base: position 6,726 of record CAVOCL010000078.1, on the reverse strand, counting down.
TAACTAGAACTACTGCCATTAGGTGAGGACTGTCCCCGGTGCGTCGGCCTTCGCTTCGATCTCAGTGACCAGCGCTTCGACCGCCGAAACGTTGGCATCCGAACCATCGGCAGTAAGCGCGGTTCCAGCCTTTTTCACTTTATTGGCGAGCGGAACGCCGGCAAGCGACTTGAAAAAGAATTTGTCACGCTGAACGGTGAGTCGATCAGCGAGATCGTTTTGTCCCGCTCCCGTGATTAGCGATATCGCCTCGTCGAGCAGGTCCTGTCCTCTTGGCATATTTCGGTAGTTCTCCAGAAGTTACTTAGTTGATTAGCGTTTGCACAGGCTTAGTGTTCGTGCTTGGTCGAGTGAGTGCGCGTGCCCTCTTCACCCGGATGCCACTGATTCTCAGGGGCTCCGTGGCCGTTGGGCCCGTGACTCGTGCCATCGCCGTGATAGGCCGCGTGCGAGTGCGTTCCAACTGTCGGGCCGTCGTGCGGCTTTACAGCTTCAATATCAACTTCAGGGAGCCTGTTGTAGCCCTGACCATCGTATCGGTCAAACGGGAACGGCTGGAACTTTTCCCACATACGCTCAAATCGTTTTCGAGTGGGACGTTCGTCGTACGGGAACCTGAATTTTTCCCTACCAACCGGCTCGACATGGTGCAGTTCGTAGTCACGTGAACCGAGCCCGTTGACGACGGCTGTGTTGATTGTCGTTTGTTCAGATAGGCCTTCGATTGCGGCCCCAGCCAGATCGAACTTACGCTCGCCAGCTGCGTCGACGCCCATCTCTTCACTCATCGAGCCGGGAAGCCCGGGTGATTCAGTAACTGCGTCAACACACGCCTGATCGATCGCCACGGGGTCTTTACTGGCAAATACGCCCAAATTAGGAACGATGGGGGTGTCGGAGAACCCGGCACAGTCACATTTTGGCGACACGTCGATTGCCAGTGTAATGAAACCAACTTTAGGAACCGTCTTCACAACAGCCAGCGCTGCATCGCCAATTGCGATATCGGTGGCGTCAAACAACATTTGATTCGGCTCAAAAATGCCCCTCGGGTTCATCACCCCGAGGCAACCGAGACACGTCATGCACTTGTCTCTATCCCATTTGATCGTGTTGTCTTCCTGTATTTCGAACAGACCAATCGGGCAGGCGTCTTCGATAAGCTCCCACTCGTGGTCGGCCTCTTTGTCGACAACAAAATCTTCATTGAACTTCACAGCGGCTCCGACACCATATTTCGGATGGCCACCCATGTGCACATTGAACTTGCCACGCTTCGATTGCGCCCCAATGCCGAGGTTCTTCAGCGCTCCACCAATCACGCCCATACCGTGGCCCTTGAAGTGGGTGAGTGTGATCAGAACGTCGGCAGCTGCGATTGCCTGCGCTACGTACGCCTCTTTGAGCAGGTAGCCTTCTGGAATGTCGACACGATAGTCGCTCGTTCCAACAAAGCCGTCAGCAACAATGAACGGACAACCCAGCACTGCAGATGAATAGCCATTTCGTTCTGCCGTCAGAAGCAAATCCAACTCGGTTGCCCTTGTCGAAAATGGACTATACGTAAGCGTTGTCGTATCGCAAACGAACGGTCGTCCGCCGAGTTCTTTTATTCGGTCTGCGATTGCCCGGGCGTAAACCGGGCGCAAATATGCGCTCGAGTTCCATTCACCACAGTGAAGCTTGATCGCCACCACATCACCAGGCTCGATCAGCTTGTCGAGTCCGGCCGCATCGAACACGGTCGTGGTCTTTGCGATCAGGCTGGTATCGGCTGAGTCGCTCCTAGCGTCCATGAAGTAAACATCAGATGGCATTACTGACTCCTGCACATAATGGCGAGTCGAAAATTTTGAAATATGGTTTCAAGCGGAAATATAAACCATAAATAGCCGTTTGCGCGCAGTTTCATCAGCAACTCACGAAACCTGACGATGTCCATTTCTGGGATAGACTGGCGAGCCACTCAACTACGCAGATGTTTAATGAACCGCGCCAATGCGGCACAATCGGGCTGGCCACAGGAGAAATAAATGGGATACGAGGTAGAGAAGCTCGCAGCTGAAAACGCTACGGTCGGTGAAGGTCCCGTATGGGATGTCGAATCACAAACCCTTTATTGGATCGACATTCAGGGCGGCAAGTTCTGGAACTACGATCCTGCTACCGGTAAAAACAACCTGATGCACGAGGGATACAACGTTGCTGGCGTTACCCGAAACAAGCAGGGCGGCCTAACGGTTGGCACGTGGGAAGGCGTTCAGCTGTGGAATTCGGATGATGATTTCACCTGGTTGCATCGAGGCGAAGTCGATGGCAACCCGATCAAGCTAAACGATATATCAGTAGGCCCCGACGGCAGCCTTTATGGCGGCAGCGGGCACCTCGACTCTTGCGCTCTATTCAGGTTCAATACAGACGGTACAGCCGAGATAATCGACGATGGGCTGGATCTCTGTAACGGGATGGGATTTTCTCCCGATCTTAAGACCTTCTACTCGACCGATTCACCGGTGCACAAGATCTACAAGTGGGATCACAACCCAACTACCGGTGCGATCACGAATAAACGAGTATTCACCTTGATTCCCGAAGACTGGGGCATCCCCGACGGTATGACTGTCGATGCGGAAGGCTTCGTGTGGTCGGCGATCTGGTACGGCGGCGCGATTGTTCGATTCGATCCCGACGGCAACGAAGAGCGTCGTGTGGAAATACCTGCAGCGCAAACGTCTTCAGCGATGTTCGGCGGCAAGGATCTGAACGAGCTGTACGTAACGACGGCGGCGTACGGCACGGGCGATCCCACGCCGACAGGAATGGAACCGCCAGGGTTCAAAATGGACACCTACCGTGGTGGCGACCTTTACAGAGTCAAGCTCGATATTCAGGGCAAGGCCGAATTCCTGACCGACTTCGCTGTACCAAGTTCCTAAACTCACAATCAAACCGATTGGAGCGCAATGATGTCGGCGACATTAGTTTGTTCGCACCAATCGGTGAAGACTCCCCTTCGATAGCGTTCATTGATCGAGACTGTATTCCAGTCGATGAGTCGTTACTTGGCTTTGTGTCGTATTCGCGAGTGAAACACCGGTTGAGTACCATTGAGTTCGTACCCATACATCGACTCACGTTGCACGAACAACCGCGTTGTTGAACCGGGCTGGAATTTCGCTTGAAGCATCGATTCGTACTCAACATAGCTGGCTATCTGCTCGTGACCGCCCTGTTTTCGACAGCGCTGATAGTTGGCTGTGGGGAAAATTCAGCGCCAGCGCAACCACCAGCCTCTGGCAGCTCAGGCAACGCCGGTGTGCTTCCACCAACCGCCACCGCGACCCCGCCTTCCAATGAATTCGCGGTCATCGGCCAGCCGGAGCCGTTCATGTTGGAAGATCTGGAGCTCGTCGGCCTGGACGGATGGATCAACTCGAATCCACTAACGATCGCCGATCTAACCGCCTCAGGGCAGGTAGTGCTGCTCGATTTCTGGACCTACACGTGCGTGAACTGCGTCCGAACGTTCCCATATTTATCGGCATGGCACGATCTTTACGCCGCTCATGGGCTCACCGTCATAGGCATCCACTCTCCGGAATTCGATTTCGAAAAACTGCCTGCGAACGTTCGCGCGGCAGCGGAACGATGTGAAATCGAATACCCGATAGCGCTCGACAGCGAAAAACAGACTTGGGACAAGTACGGCAATCACTTCTGGCCCTCAAAATATCTGATCGATCACACCGGTGAAGTAGTTTTCAGGCACTTCGGCGAGGGTGGCTACAGGGAAACCGAATCGATAATCCGGGAAAAACTTGAAGCCCGCGGCACCGATCTTGCCAAAGTAGCGTGGTCGAACGTCCAAGCTCCAGAACGATCAGACGGCGCTCACACGATTACCCGAGAACTCTATGGAGGCTACGCGAATAGTTACCTCTCCGACGGGCTATACGCCGGACAGGACGCCTACTACGAGTCACCAGACGCTCAAGTCGACTACGTTGACGATGGCACGCGCCGTCACGGGCAGTATTTCTTACAGGGTCAGTGGCTCAACACTGAAACCTCGATCACAAGCGGACAGGGCACCAAGGACGAATTCGCACATCTGGTGTTCGAATTTTATGCAACCTCCGTCAACGCCGTTCTGGGCAACGTCACAGAAGGATACGAGCTCATTGTCGAACTCGATAATCGCCCGCTTGCACACGACGAAGCAGGCACCGATATCACCTGGGATGACAACGGCAACAGCATTGTTGCCATAGAAGAAACCCGGCTCTACCAACTCGTTGAACTACCCAAGTTCGGCAAATACGAACTCAAGTTAAAAACTAACTCCGAAGGTCTGGCGGTTTACACCGTGACCTTCGGAGTCAATGAATTCGGTCCCTAGATTGAACCCGGGCTAGCCGGAATCTACATGTTTGCTGGAATTGCCTTGACCGTCTCTGCTTCGGTCTGGAACGTCGATGTAATGTCCGGGTTGGTCATTTTACCGCTTTCCTTGTGAAGGAAGCATCGTGTGAGCTGGTGCTCGTTGATCAGGTACTGCGGCGGCTGGGTGGTACGACATTCGTCCATCACGGCCGGGCAGCGGTCAGCGAACCTGCAACCAGCGATCTGAGCATCAGAGGTGTCCCAGTTCTGCTGAGGCGGCTCTGAACCCCATCGATTCTTCGGGTCTGGCTGTGGAATCGACTCGATAAGCAGCTTTGTGTATGGGTGCTTTGGATTCGGAATAACCTCGTCCACCGTACCCGCCTCGACAATCGTTCCGCGGTACATGATCAGGATGTTATCGCTGATCTGGTAAGCGGTAGTCAGGTCGTGGGTAACGTACACAACCGAAATACCAAGATCTCGGTTTAGTCGGCGAATCGAGTCGAGAATTGTTGCTCTCAACGATGCGTCGACCATCGATACCGGCTCGTCGGCAAGAATTACTCGTGGCTTCAGAAGAAGTGCACGGGCAACCATGATTCGCTGACGCTGCCCACCACTCAATTGGTGAGGGAAGCGGCCAAGCGTTTCACCGGGAACCAGTCCAACCATCTCGAGAGCGTCCTCGATCATTCGCTTCTTTTCCCGGTCGGAAGACGCGAGTTTGAAGTTTTTGATTGGGGCGTCGAGAACGTGGTCGACTTTGTAGAACGGGTTGTAAGACTCAAATGGATCTTGGAAGATCGGCTGAATCTCACGACGGAAGTTACGGCGCTCACGGCGAGTGAGCTGCGTGAAATCTTTACCGCGGTAAAGCATTCGACCATCAGTTGGTATGTGGCTTCCGAGCAGAAGTCGGGAAAGAGTTGTTTTCCCACTTCCACTCTCACCAGCCACCGTAATGATAGAAGGCTCATCTTCATCGATAGTCAGCGAAACGTCGTCAACAGCGATGGTCACCATGCCGTTACCGAACATTCCTTCGCTACCGAAGGTTTTAGTTACGTGATCTAGCTCAAGAAACGTGCTCACGACTGAACCTCATCTTCGTACAGGTGGCAAGCCACGAATCTACGGCCGCCAACATCAAGTTTTTCGATTGGCTCATCGCACTTTTCAAAGCGAGACGGGCAACGATCTGCAAACGAACAGCCTTCTGGCAGTGCCACAAGCTGTGGCGGAAGGCCTGGTATTCCCAAAAACTCCCGCTTTTCCTGCAGCGACGGAAGACTTCCGATTAGCAGTTTTGTATACGGGTGCTTCGGGTTATTAAAGACTTCTTCTACCGGTCCGACTTCAACGAGCTTGCCTGCGTACATCACACCGATAGTATCGGCGAATTGCGCAACCAGACCCATGTCGTGACCAACTAGCATGATCGAAGCATCAAGACCCTCTTGCAGCCGGCCAAGCGTCTGCATGATCTGTCGTTGAACAACAACGTCAAGAGCAGATGTCGGCTCGTCAGCGACGATCAGCTTCGGTCGTAGCGAAATGCCAATGGCCATCGCTACACGTTGCTTCATACCGCCAGATAGCTCGTGCGGATACAACCGTGCCACACCGGGGCGAAGACCTACTCGGGTGAGCAGGTCACGAACAGTTTCATCAAGTTCGTCCTTGGTCGGCTTTGGGTCGTCATCAAGTAGGTGGTCAATGATTCCGTCGATGAGCTGCTTTCCGATGCGCATGATCGGGTTAAGCGAGTTCATCGCTCCCTGAGGAACAAGGGCGATCTCAGAAAGACGTGCCTGTCGCATTTCGTCATCCGAGAGCTTCGTTAGGTCTCGATTGTGCAGCGTGACGGTCCCCTTGGCGATGTGCCCTGGTGGTCGCGTTAGCCGCATCAGAGCCATGGCGAGAGTTGTCTTGCCAGACCCCGATTCACCAACGAGAGCGAACCGTTCACCCTGTTTAAGGGTGAACGTAACGTCGTCGCAGGCCTTTACCGTGCCACCTTCGGTTTCGTAATAAACCGAAAGGCCGTCTACAACGAGAGCGTCGATATCGGAGATCCGTGCATCTGCTCTATAAGTTTGTATTGATTGTTCGGTGCTCAAACGCGTTTCCTCAATCGTGGGTTGGACCATTCATCCAATCCTGATGAAATCAAGAACAATCCAAGGAACACAATCACAATCGCAACCAGCGGTGGTAACCACCACCACCACATGCCGAGCGTGATCGATGAGAATTGGATGTTGAAGTAAATGGTCATGCCAAGCGTTGGCGTGCTGAAGTTTCCAAGACCGATGGCTTCAAGGCCGATCGACGCAAGAA
>CAVOCL010000077.1:0-7884 GCA_963694185.1 Dehalococcoidia bacterium | reverse complement strand
CGTCACCCGGCACTGTGTTCGCGAATTCCAACGGTGGAACCCCGTCTTTCACGACGCCGCCCCACTCAACTGTCCACAACGGAATCCGGGTGGCCACGCCACCGTAAATGAACTCGCTGAACGCAGGATCGATCGTCCCCAGCAACTGCCCCTTCCACTCGTCGAACTCAGGCAGCATGACCTGCGGAGAATCCTGCCTACTCATCCACGAAAACCAGGGACCAGCCAGAACAAAATCGCCACCAACGTTTTCGCCAGTGATCTTCTCAAGTGCTCTCGATATCTCCAGCGCAAGGTCGGGCTCATAAGTGCGTGCTGAAGCTTCGACAAGCACGGGAATCAACCCCGGATGGGCGTTCCGACCCGCGGCAATTACTGCACTTTCGTTCACCGCGCCGTACCGCTGGAACATCTCCCACATAATGCCAGCCGCGGCTTCCTCGTATACGGAGTGAGTAGGAATCAGGGCCGTTGACGCAGAGCCAACATCTAACGACTCTGTAGCGACAACAGTCGACGGCGGATCAGGACGCTCAAGCTCGCCCTCGCCACATACTAAAACGGCGATCAGCACAAGCAAAAACAGAGTCAGCGGTATTGATTTGGAACTAGTCATCACAACCAGTGTTACGAACCCAACCGCAAATCCAGATCGCTCGACCACAGTAGCGGTGTTCCAAACCACCAACTAACGCACAACTCAGCCAACAAATAAATGGAAAGAAAAAAGTGCCAATGGCACCCTAGCCACCAATCCCAGCCGCCAAAAGCAACGCCTCACATCGCTCCAGCGACTGCTCAGAACTCCGCCCCTCGCACAGCACGATCACGTTTCCGATCACCACGTAATCGCCGTAAAGCGGTGTTAGCTGCCCGCGGAACGCGCCACCACCTCGCCGATCCTTAGTGCCCTCTTCCCAGCGCACATCAACCGAACGCAGCAAAGCATCTTCACCGGTAACTTCATCAGCGTATGAAATGCCATTTTCCATAGCGCTGGCGTGATCGGGATACATTCGCAGTTCGTACTGAATAGGCTCGCTTTCGGCTGGAGTGAAGTACACCACGTACGCCGCAATCGCCCCCGGTAGCTCCGATACGTCATACACCTTGTTTTGTTTCAGTCCTGAAGGAATAAAACTTTCAAGATCACGAACCGTTGCGTCGGGATTTATCTTCGAAAATATTGGTCCGGAAGCTCCACCGCTACCGCACGAGGTTCCCACAATCGCGAGCCCGATCACAAGCGAAACCAAAACATATCTGCGCCAAATATTCATAAACCCCGTTCCAATCGAGTATTCAATTCCCAGAGCGCAGTTTTGTTGCTATCAAATCTCAGCAAGCCCATCGCCGTATCTAAATCGACCCACCTGAATTCAGAGTGCTCATGTGAAATCTCAATCTCACAGTTCGTAAAGTCGGCTCCATAAGCAAACTCCGTCACCACCAGCACGTCGTCACTCCACTCTTTCCATCCAGAAAAATTGTTCGCCGGTATCGAACTCCGTGTATCAAGCTCGATTAGTGGCAACGACGAGTCGATTCGAACACCCGTCTCCTCAAATAATTCCCGCACAGCAGCCTAGTTCCGTGACTCGCCATCCTCACCGCCGCCAGCAATAAACTGCCAAACACCATTATCGTCATCGGCGCGCAGAAACACGGCAAACTCTCGGGAATCACCTGATGAGGTCTGTCGATAAGGAAGAATTAGCGTCTGATACGGAGCTCTCAAAATGAAATCAGCTCCCACAATTTCGAACCGCGGCTACTCGCCACGCTGACTCGGCTCGTCTGGCAAAGAATCATCCTCACCCTGCGCAATATCAGTCAGGAACTGCTCGATTTCTGGAGAAAGCGAAACCGAATCGCCTGAGTCTTGGCCTAATTCTTCCGATCCCGGACTACGTTCATCATCGGGGTCCGCATCGGTTTCACGCTCAAACCGCTCGATCATTTCTTTCAATGCCGGGTTATCAGCCAGTGCAGGGTTCACCTGCTCGTACTGCCGTTCACCCATCTCAATCTCCGGCAGCTGAGAACTAAATCCGTAAAGCTCCGAAAGTATTTTCAAAATCCTGGCACTACCGGCGTAATCATCGTCTAACTTCAAATAAAGCGGCAGATGAACCATCAATGAAAGCGTCTCGAGACGTAGATCGTTCCAAATCCGCTCCGATATTTGAGATGTCATCGAAGTCGGACCCTGATATCTCGATCCACCCAGTTTCACATCACCAAAATTAGCAGGGGGTTCCCATCCACGAGCCGATCCCGTGACCGACAACTGGCGAGAGTGCGGAACCGAGTCATACATGCCACCAAGTTGAATGTAGCGAGTAATTCCAAGCGCCTTCACAAGTTCAACTACCGAATCGTTGAAATCCTCGGCAAAAGAATGTGGCTCAAGCATTTCCAGCGATACCAGATCGTTCGCACCCGCCCGGCGCGCAAAACGAACTCTCGTATTAGGCACACGCACGCTACGAACATCGCCCCTGATTCTGATCGAAGGCCGATAGCGGGTGAAATCGTAAAACTTACTCGGACGCGAAAGTTCGCCGATTTTCTCAGACGCGTACATTTTGCTGAGGCGACCGAGAACGATCTTCCCAACATTGCCAACGTTGATCCACGGCTTCAAGATCACAATGCAGTGAGGGTCTTGAAGCGGCGGGTCCGGCATATTTATTTCAAAATCGCCAATTTTCATAGATTCAATTCCTCCCACAGCATACACCGCCCCCTTTCCAGTTCGCACGAGCGAATAGGCTCGACTTCACGGTGCTAGAATCCGCCACGCAGCCCGCGCACTATCCAACGTGTAAATCTCATTTCGATGGGCAGTCCACCTGAAAACAACTAGGAAATCAGTAACCGATCATGGCAAACAAGTTTGTATTCCTGCCGCCGCAATCCGATCTTTTTGCAAAGTGGATTCCCCGACTGCTCGATAGCACACCCGGCTGGGACATCGCAACGCCCAACACCGAAGAAGACGCCCTGCTCGAACTTGCCGACGCCGATGCTGCGTTCGGAACCCTGACTCCCAAACTGCTAGCGGCAGCACCAAACCTGCGCTGGCTCCAAGCCCCGGCCGCAGCACCCAACGCCGGTTTCTACTTCGACGAACTGGTTGCCCACCCGACAGCCGTCACCAACATGCGAGAGATCTACAACGACCACATCTCGATACAGATTCTGGCGTACATCCTCAGCTTCACGAAGCACTACAACGTGTACCGAGATCAGCAACGGGAACACAAGTACGAAGTGCTGCGGGCGCCAAATCACGATATTTTCCTGCCCGAATCTACCGTTCTCATCGTTGGTGTTGGCGGAATCGGAAGTGAAACCGCACGAATCTGCAAAGCAGTAGGCATGCACGTTCTCGGCATCGACGCACGACGCGAAGATAAGCCCGAGTGGGTCGACGATATGTTCGGCCCCGACGAACTTGACGCCCAGCTACCGAAGGCCGATTTCGTGGTGCTCACCATTCCGCACACTCCTGCTACAGAAGGACTCTTCGACTCCTCGAAATTCGCATTGATGAAAGAGTCGGCGATTTTCATCAACATCGGCCGTGGCATGACTACGAAGCTCGACGATCTCAACGCTGCTCTGCAATCAGGTGCTATTGGCGGTGCCGCTCTCGATGTTTACGAAATCGAGCCACTCCCAGCCGATCACCCGTTGTGGGACGCCCCAAACACGATCCTCACTCCACACACCGCGGCCGTAGGTGGTGCAAACTTGGAAGAACGACGATACGAAATCGTGCTAGAAAACTTCCGAAATTTCTCAGACGGCCAACCCCTACGAAACAATGTAGACAAAGCCAACTGGTTCTAAGGTGCCCACATCGCAGACAACGCCCGGGGCCATAACGATCCTCCCCCAGACCGGAGGAGCTAGAGGACCACGCCGCAGGCATGCCAGCGACCAAATCCGCCTCGGACGCCCGGAGCAACGCTGCGACGTGCGACCAAGTCATCCGATGACGCCCGGAGCTAAAGAGCGAGAAATCGTCAGCCAGATGCAAACAGTTCAACATCAAACTGTCATCCTGATGAAAATCAGGATCTGTGACCCACAACCAACATTTCAAACAACTCTCGCCAAATAGAACCTGTCATTCTGAATTCATTTTCAGGATCTAAACCGAAGGCACCAACCGACCCAAGCGCAGCAAAAATCAAAACCGTATCTACGATCAACTAAAACCCACCTACTGCCGCCATGCCACAAGACGACAAACAAAACAAAAAGAAACCCAACAACACCAGCGTCGGAATGGGTATCGGGATCGCCATCGGCGTAGCCATCGGTGTCGCAACTGACAATATCGGCCTCTGGATCGCCCTCGGAGTCGCAATCGGAGCCGGAATGGGTCCGGTACTAAACTCAAAAAGTAAATCTAAAAAGAAGTAATGAACGCCCCCCAAGCGATAACGGTCCTCCCCCGGACCGGGGGAGTTAGAGGGGGAGACTGCCGCGAGGCCCCAAGTCGTCCTACGACTCCCGGACCCTAACGAAAAGAACACCCCATGCCAAACCAAAACCCACCACTAGTCGTTCACATCGACGCCACCGAATCCCCCCTCGAACTCGAACGAGTAGCCCTCGCCGGTATCGACTGCGAGATCATCTCGATCGCCGTCTCGTCTGAAGGCGAAATCATCGAAGCAGTGAAAGACGCCACCGTGATCCTCAACGACCACTCACCCGTCACAGCTGCAATGGTCGACCAGCTAACCAACTGCAAGCTGATCATCCGATACGGCCACGGCTACGACACCGTTGATGTCGATGCCTGCACCGAAGCCGGCATTATCGTCACCAACATCGCCGGTTCCACTTCAGAAGAAGTTTCCAATCACGCCCTATCTCTAATGATGGCGAGCGCCCGTGAACTAAAAAAACTCGATCTAGCTACTACATCTGGCAGATGGGGCGAGGTATATTCCCGTTCGATTCTCAACCGCATCTACGGCGAAACCGCAGGCATCGTGGGCTTCGGCTGGATAGGCCGTGCGATGGCCCGCAAGTGCAAAGCACTGGGAATGAACGTGCTAGTAAACGACCCATACGTAGACGAACACCTGGCAGTCGAATACGACGTCGAATTCGTCGACAAACAAACCCTTCTGGAACGCTCCGACTACGTGTCACTGCACGTCCCGCATCTCGACGACACCCACCACTTCATCGACTCCACGGCACTCGAAGCAATGAAGCCAACCGCCTACCTGATCAACACATCACGCGGACCCGTCGTCGATGAAAAAGCCCTCGTTCACGCGCTCCGAAACAAGCAAATTGCCGGTGCTGGAATCGACGTTTATGAAGAAGAACCCCTGTCAGATAACAATCCAATCCTCAGGATGGAAAACGTAATCTGCACCCCACACGTTGCAGGATCAAGCGAAATCGGATGGCAAACCATCCGACGCCGCGCCGGCGAAGAAGCAGCCAGAGTCCTCCAAGGCAAACGCCCCAACGTAGTAGTAAACCCAGAAGTACTGGGCAAAATCTAGGCTTCACCCTGTCATTGCGAGGAGTGAGGAACGAGCGACGTGGCAATCAGCGATGAAACCGCGCCCAACGACTAACCAGCCAACAATGCCAGTCGACGCGAGACCGTCGCTTGCCCATGTCATCCGACAACGCGCGGCGCTACCACCCAAAACCTCCCCACTGGGAAACCGACCCCGCCACTCGCAATCCACGATTGGGCAACACCCGCTAACCAAAACCAATCACACTCCTAAGTACCCGCCCTCAAACCTTTTCTTCCGCATTTCCGTATAATCCGCTAATCGGTCTTGACCAAACCCTTCATCGGGCAGGCGGCTGTGGGTAGGAAAACTCGACTACCCGAGAGTTCGATTCAAACAAGGAGGTGGTCAGTTTTAATGTCTAGTACCAAACGAGGTGTCCTACGTTAAAGTAGGGCGCCCTACCAGTAGGGCACCTCTAGAGTAGGGCCACCCGATCAGCAAACTCCCGTAAAACGGACATGCTGGTCCGGTGGTCCTACTCGCGTCTGCCACCAAATGCTCGCCTTTTTGTGCCACGATTTCTGTCATTGCGAGGAGGAACGACGTGGCAATCAGCGATCAACCTGATACAACTGATTGGATCAGCGTGCCTCTTACCCCAACCTCTACACCGATCAAAAAAGATTTGGCTGAGTGTGGAATTCACTGACAGCTCAAGCCCCGAATCTGCCTTTCCAGTATCAAATCCCGTGCCAACTCCCAAAATCCGACACTTCACAGCCACCGGCTTCGTCGTCAACAAAAACGCCACACTGCTTCACTGGCACAAAAAAGTTCAAGAATGGCTGCCGCCAGGCGGACACGTCGACCCCAATGAAGACCCTGTCCAAACGACACTACGAGAGATCAAAGAAGAAACCGGTTTCGACGTAGAAATCGTCCCGACGCAAAACGAACTCATCATCGGCAACCTCGAACAGGTCCACGCGCCCCACAGCATCATGATCGAAAATGTCACCGACGCCAAACACGGTGAGCACCAGCACATCGACTACATCTACTTCACTCGACTTCTAGGCGATGCGTCGGCACCGTCTGGCGAACTTTCCACCGACCATCAGGAAACCACTCGCTGGCTCTGGGCAACCCTCGACGACCTGCAAAACGAAACCCCATTCGAAATCCCATCAGGCGAACTCCGCACCCCACCTGAAGACGTCCTAAAACTAGGTTCAGCAGCTATCCGACGCGTCTCGAATCTGTAGCCCACAAACTCCCCAGTGGCAAGGAAAAGTACCACTGGCACCTGTCATCCCAATCTCGAATCGGGATCTCCGCAGTACGAAGTATCTGCACACCCCGCGACCCAACCAGCACCATCCTAGTGCCAAGTAAATATCGCACCCAACACCCACGCCCCCAAAACAAACCAGTCCCTCACCCTTGCATAATCCCTCAACCCGCACGAAACTTCCACAATGCGCACACCCATCCAAATAGCAATTGCCAATTTCGTCGACCACTGCCAGGCCATACCAACCGCACTTGGATCGCCCGGCACCCAAACCGCAGCGCTGTCGGTAAACCAGCACGCGCTAAATATCCCGTACCCGAACGGCATCACGATCGGCGACAGCGAACACACTGATGCCCAGCTATGCCAAATCCGCCAAATGCTGGCAAACAGTCCACCCAACACACGAACATCCGTGGTCGATTCATATTCAACCCTCGATCTAACACCTCTCGGGTTCGAAGTGATGTTCGACACGCCGTGGTCATATCGTGAACCGGTACAACCGGCAGCGGGCCACGTGCAAACGCCGACAATCGAAACAGTGAACACCCGGTCAACTCGTAATGTTCGATCGAGCAGCAGCCGTCGGATTCGGACAACCTGATGCCGGTGTCGTCTATTCCACGCCACTGTTACAGGACCCTCGTTACGCTTTTTATTTCATCAGGCAATCGAACGAAATCGTCGCTGGCGTACAAACGTTCACCAACGAAGAATCGTTAGGCATCTACACCCTCTTCACCCACGAAGCTCACCAACTAAACGGCTACGCAAACGCCCTCGTCCACCGAGCACTAACAACAGCCCCCGATCTGCCAGCGATCACAAATCCGGGCGAAAATTCAGAGCACCTGTTCAGCAAAGCCGGATTCACCCACATAGGCACGAGAACCATCTGGCAACAGGCGCAGCAATAACGGCCCTCCCCCGGACCAGGGGAGTTAGAGGGCCGCGTCGCATACCCGCCAGCGACCAAGTCATCCGATGACGCCCGGAGCCAAACGCCTGGAGCTATAACGCCCACCCAACACAGCGGAAGCACAGAACACCCGCCCCAAAAGCCCGAAATCACCCTCACAA
>CAVOCL010000076.1:0-7925 GCA_963694185.1 Dehalococcoidia bacterium | reverse complement strand
TACCGTCTTTTCCTAACGGTATAGGAGGCATTTGTCGGGGACTTCGAGGTGGGTTAGCCGGATCACCGTTTATTCCCGAACATCCCATAACCTCATCGTTCAGGTCATAAAATTCTTCAAGTTCCTCGTACGAAATAGGCCAATCGTCGGCCACACCATCGAGCGATTTCACTCGGAAATCAGAAGGGTGGAATCTGGGTGTGTGGGCTGTCCACAGAATCGTGCTTCCGCCGACCCCGTTGAACATGACCGGCGTTACTGGCGAAGCGGAATCGTTCACCGGGTAGTCCTCATCGCGCTGGCGCACGTTCGGGTCTGGCGCCCAGTTGGTCATCATCTCGAACTCGTAATCTGCCGAAGCGGATGCGTATTTCGAAGGATCCTGCCAGTAGCCCTGTTCAAGGCACTTCACCTTGAATCCGGCTTCTGAAAGCCACGCCGAAGCTGCCCCGCCCGAAGCACCGGCTCCGATTACGAGGATGTCGACCATATCGTTGTCAGAACCGTTCTTACTCGTCATATTTTCCTTTGAGGAGAGTATTTTGCTGCAAGGAATATCGAGGCCTCGCCTCACATTCTTCCGAGACTGGCAGTGTACGGGTGCTTCATCATCTGTAAAACACGCCTAAACATCTAACAGCGGTTGTATGATTTGCCAGCTTCAGACAAACCAATAGGAGAATCAATTGAGCGGCAACATCAAAGTGACCGATGTCAAAATCGTCAACCTTCGTACGGTAAAACACGTTGGAACCATCGAGCCAGCATGGAGCCTCGGACGCAATATGTCGTTCGATATTGGTGGTGGTTCGTTCGTTGAAGTGCACACCGACGCCGGTATTACGGGTATCGGTCCTGCGATGCACCCGATGTTCCTCGATGCAGTCAAGGCGTATTTGGTTGGCCGAAGCGCATTCGCTGTAGAAGACCATGCCGTGGCGCTCAATTACTACGTTCCCGCCCTGCACTACCAGGGAATCGCAGGTGTCGACATGGCACTGTGGGACATCATCGGCAAAGCAGCGAACCTGCCGCTGTACAAGCTGTGGGGCGGCGAAAAAGAGAAGATCATCCCGTACGCAAGCATGGTTGCGCTTTCGACTCCCGAAGAACGTGCAGAGCAAGCAACATCGCTAAAAGAGGGTGGCTGGCGAGCGATGAAGTTGCGCCTGCATCACGAATCGATTGCCGAAGACATTCGAACTGTTGAAGCTGTCCGTGATGCTGTTGGGCAGGATTTCACAATTATGGTCGACGCTAATCAGGCCCAGAGCAGCGGAACATGGCAGCCGGGCGTGATCTGGAACTTCAAACGGGCCTACGAAACGGCCGTTGAGCTTCAGGATCTGGAAGTGTTCTGGCTGGAAGAGCCGCTTGCACGTCACAACTTCGAAGGATTGGCCGAGCTTAACGCCAAGGTCGAATTGCGAATCGCTGGTGGAGAAAACAACCCGGGATTACACGAATTCGTTCAGATGTGTGAGCAGGACGTTTACACCTTGTTGCAGCCAGAAAGCATGGTCATGAATGGCATGACCAATCTGCGTAAAGTAGGAAACCTTGCCGAGTTGTATGGCAAGGAACTGGTACCGCATCACGGTGGAGGAAACATCGGCGTTATTGCTCACCAGCACCTCGTTGCATCGTGGCGACACGCTCCGTTCATGGAGCTGCTTCACGACCCACCGATCGGTCACTACAAGAACAAGTTCTCGATCTTTGCCAACGCACCTGAGGTTGATTCAGATGGGTACATGCCGCTTCCAATAGGACCGGGAATTGGCGTTGAGATCGACCCCGATCTGATCATCAAAGACTAGATTTCAGCTTCAAGATTCAATTTTTCCATCAGGAGAATATTTCAATGGCTAACGACCAATTTGCATTTATCGGAACGTATACCCGGCTCGGCAGCGAAGGCATCTACACACTTCGCCTAAACGGTGAAACAGGCGAACTCACGCAGGTTTCCGTTGCGACCGGACTCGAAAACCCTTCGTTTGTGGCTCTCGATCCCTCGGGAGATCACCTGTACGCAGTAAGTGAAACCAGTGCCTTTAATGGCTCGGGCGGCATCACAGCTTTCAGCGTGAACCGGGCAACGGGTGAACTTACCCAGATCAACCAGCAGTCGACCGGCGGCCCCGGACCTTGCCACCTGATGGTCGATTCAACCGATTCGATGGTGATTGTCACCAACTACTCAGGCGGTAGCGTTTCGGCTCACCCGATCGCTGCAGATGGATCGGTTGGCGAATCTACGGAATTTATCCAGCACGAAGGTTCGTCGATCAACAAAAATCGCCAGGAACAGGCCCACGCCCATTCGGTGAATATCGATAAGACGAACAAGTACGCATTCGTGTGCGACCTCGGCAAAGACCAGGTTCTTACCTACGCAATAGACGTTGAGAACGCCAAGCTATCGCTTTCTTCAGTTGTCGACGAGGTTGCGGGCGAAGGACCGAGGCACTTTACGTTCCACCCGACGAACCAACAGGTTTATGTTTTGAACGAACTCGGCTGCTCGATAACGCTTTACGATCTTGGTGACGATGGGTCGCTATCGCCGATCGAGACAGTGCCAACGTTGCCTGAGGGCTGGGACGGCGAGAACACGACAGCCGACATCCACACATCGCCAGACGGCGCTTATGTTTATGCGTCTAACCGTGGCCACGATTCACTGGTTATCTACTCGATCGATCAGTCGACAGGCAAGATGACGTTCATTGGGCACGAGCCATCTCAGGGCAATACGCCACGTAACTTCGCGATCACTCCGGACGGAAAATTCTTGATCGTAGAGAATCAGGATTCCGACAACATCGTGTCGTTCAAGCGTGAAGATGACGGAACGCTGACCGCAACAGGATCACAGATCAAAATTACTGCAGCTGTTTGCTTGCAGTTCTTGGCAGTTGGCGACTAATAGACTTCATACCGGCTCACCCATAACTCAGTCTGAATAAAAACAAGGATTGCTTCTCGATTGAAGATCACCGACGTTAACGTCTTCCGGATGGCCACACCGGTGCACAAAACCGCCGGCACAAACTGGCTGTTCGTTCGCATCGATACCGATGCTGGAATTTCGGGCTGGGGCGAAGGTTCGCTCCAGTACAAAGACGCAGCGCTCGAAGCTGAAATCCTAGATTTCGGAAAGTTCCTCAAAGGGAAAGACCCTCGCAGGATCGACTGGATATGGACATCGTTGTACCGGCGCGTCACGTGGACTGGCGGCTCGGTAACGATGTCGGCGATTTCGGCGATCGATCTTGCTTTGTGGGATCTGAAGGCGAAATCGCTCGGTATTCCTGTTTGGGAATTAGCAGGTGGAAAGCACCGCGACAACGTACGGGTCTATGCCAACGGCTGGTTTGAAGATCTAACCGAGCCAGTTTCGGGTGTTCCCGCCGAAACGGTGGCCCGGCAGGCTTCGCCGAAACTGCACGCCGAGGCCGCATTGAGACTCAAGGACGAAGGCTGGACAGCGCTGAAGTTCTATCCATTCGGTGGCCCCCAAACGACGACGCCGCAGCAAATCAGTCACGGAATTGAACTTGTCAGAGCGGTTCGGGAAGCTGTGGGACCGGATATGGAGATTGCAATTGACGTGCGTGCACGGCTTAATCCGTGGAGTGCTGGGCGAGTTGCGCAACAGTTGGAGCAGTTCAATATTGCATGGATGGAAGAGCCGATCCAGTTCGATAACGTCGAGGCGATGGCTGAATTCGCACGCTCAATAAACGTGCCCGTGTCGACCGGCGAACAGCTCTACAACCGGTGGGAGTTTCGGCCGCTGCTCGAAACCAACACCATTCGAATGATTCAGCCCGATATATGCCACTGTGGTGGGTTCTCCGAAATTCGCAAAATCGCCAACATGGCCGAGACCTACTATGTTCCAGTTGCGCCGCACAACTCGAACGGGCCTATCTCAACGCTGGCGAGTTTGCATCTCGATATGAGCATCCCGAACGCGTTCATGCAGGAGATATTCGTGTCGTTCGTCGATCGATATCAGGAAGTTCTGACGAATCCGATCGATATTTCAAACGGTCACGCAACAGTGCCGAGCGGACCCGGTTGGGGAGCAGATATCGATCTCGATGTACTGGCAAAGTACCCGCCGACCGACTTCACTCAAGTCGACTCCGAGCCATATCTGGCGTTTTAACTAACCACGCCAGTACCAATTAATCAGTATTTTCGCTCGGCAATTTTCTGCGACTAATAGTGTGTCATCGCGCTCAATGCACGTTGGCCGACAACTACTAAAGGCAGAAATCCAATTATGATGACCATGATGTTCCGATGGGGTCTCCGAAGAAGCGGAGCCGTAGGCGGTATCACTCACGCCAACCTGCACACGCCAAACTCGGGCAACATTTCTTCAGATCAGGATCGATTGCACGCCAGATAGTTCGATCGATCGGTCTTGAGAACCACCAATCGGCACTTGAATTATGTGCCGGTAAAGGTTTCTTCACGACCCTAATCGCACCCGAAGTTCGCTCCCTGACTGCGATTGATATTGACCCTCAACTGATCGCTAGTCTCAACGCTCTGTTTGGAAAAACATCAAACGTCAGGGTTGTTCGCAAAGGCATCACTTCGAATATGGACTATGGCGCTTACGATGTTGTATTCGGGAATATCCCGTTCAACCGAACGGCCAATGTCTTTCGAAAAGTCGTTCAACCTCCCGTTCGTTTCGAATCGTGCCACCTGATTGTCCAAACTGAAGCGGTTTACCGGCTGCTTGGCTCGGGGCGTCCAACAGAAATGGCAGTGCTCGCGTATCCGTTTGTCGAGGTGAAAATTGGCATGAATATTCCACGTTCGGCTTATCGACCGGCTCCGTCGGTCGATTCGGTTCTGATGCACATTAGGACGAGGCGAAAACCACTGGTTTCAAGATCGGAATACCGAGAATTCTCTGCGTTCGTGAAATCGATTATTAGGTCCGTGTCACGAAAGATGTCACGAGTAATAGGCGATGGTATTTCGTATGCCCGATGGCGCCGAATATGTGCTGCTGCAGGCATTAATCCGAGTGATTCGCATTTGGAACTGGACATGCCTCAGTATATGAAGTTGTTTAGGGCGCTCCGGGGCTAGGCAACTACTCGACAATCGCCTGACGTTCTGCCTCGACCTCCTCGAACCACGACTCAAGCTGTGTGAGCATCTGGCTGGCAATGACCGGGTTAGTGCCGGCAACGTTGGTCGTCTCGCCAGGATCGATCGATAGATCGTACAACTCAGGCGCAGGAGGCTTCGGCACGATCTTCGCAGGCTCAGGCCAGTTGAACTTCTCGGTGATGTTCTCGGGGTGATACTTGTACTCGATGTCCTTTTCGACGTAGTCGTCGGCAAGCTGCTTATCGGCGTCGGTTGCGAAGGCAATATCGAGGGCAGGGCGCACCAGCTTCCAGTCGCCGTGCCGCATCGCGGCGTTGGTTACTCCTATTGGCGTGTCACCATTCCATTGCCAGAAGCGCCTTGGCTGCTCAGAAGGTGAATCACCTCGCAACACTGCCGACACATCGTGCCCATCAACCGCCTTCTCTCCAACATGCGATGAGCCGCTCAACGTAAGCAACGTCGGCAGCCAGTCGGTGAAGCAAATCTGATCGCTGATCTCAACATCCTGCGGCAGACCGTTCGCCCACCGAGCGATCATCGGCACCCGTATGCCACCCTCGTAAACCGATCCCTTTGCACCCGCAAACCCATTGTTAAAACGGACACCGTCAAGTGAAACGCCATCAGGAACCTGGTCATATCTATGACTAAACGCCGGCCCATTGTCGCTGGTGAACATCAACAGCGTGTCGTCCTCAACCCCAGCGTCCCTCAACGCCTCACGAACCTTGCCAATGCCCCGATCCATCACCTCGATCATGGCGTAAATAATAGCGATTCCACGTTCAAATCCGGCATCAACATACCGCTGAGTAACTTCTTCTGGAGCTTGCAAAGGCGAATGCGGCGCGTTCCACGTGATCATCAGAAAGAACGGCTCCGATTGGTGCCGATCAATGAATCCCACAGCCTCCTCAGCAAGAACGTCCGTCAGATAACGTCCGTCAGACTTCTCAAGTGTTCCGTTGCGATCTAAATTCCACCGGTAATAGTCAGCCCATCCACCACGGAACCCGGCGAACTCGTCAAACCCACGTGCGTTCGGGTGAAAACGAGGATCCAGAGCACCGTTGTGCCACTTACCAACCATGCCGGTCGCATAGCCCGCTGCCTTGAAAGAATCGGCAATCGTCACTTCGTCCAGCGCAATCCGATCGTTGCCGAGAACTTCCTGAGGTGTCACGGAACCAGTGCGAATCGGATACCGACCCGTCAGCAATGCCGCACGTGAAGGCGAACACACCGCCGACCCAGCGTAGTGCTGTGTAAGCCGAATTCCCTGCGACGCCAGTTCATCCAATGCAGGTGTATGAACTCGCCCCTCGGAATATAGGCCGAAATCGCCGTAACCCATGTCATCAGCAACCATCAGAACGATATTTGGACCTGTCAAAGCAAGAACCTCGGTTCACTTTTTTAGAAACATCACACAGCAATCGCCCAAAATGTAACAACATTCAGCCACTGAGTATTCGTCAGGGATGCCGATATTCACCTTGAACAGGTATTGTGGTCGCCATATTCAATACATTTCATTCTTGAGAGGCAACAAATCACATGGCAATGGAAACCAAACGGCTCGGCAAAACCGACCTCGAAGTCGGTCGACTCGGAATCGGACTTTCTGAAGTCGGGTTTAATCTCGAAATGACCGACGTCGATCAAGTCAAAGACGTGATCAACCAGGCGCTCGACAACGGAGTGAACTTCCTCGACACCGCTGCTTGCTACGGAATCAGTGAAGAACTACTCGGCCAAGTCGCTTCCGAACGCCGTAACGAATTCGTACTTGCAACCAAGGCAGGTCACTTCTTGCCCCGTGGTGAAGGCGAAGACTGGACCTACGACCTGATCATTTCGTCGATCGACCGTTCGCTCGAACTTATGAAGACCCACCACGTCGATCTCGTTCAACTCCACTCCTGCACCGTAGAGGTCCTAGAGAAAGGCGACGTGATCCGAGCATTGCAAGATGCGAAAGCAGCAGGGAAAACCCGTTACATCGGCTACAGCGGCGACAATGAAAACGCCAAATGGGCAGTTACAAGTGGCCTGTTCGATACGCTGCAGACCAGCTTCAACCTTATTGACCAGTCAGCACGAACTAATCTATTTGCAGACATTGAAAATCGGGACATGGGCCTGATCATCAAACGTCCGATCGGCAATGCCGTATGGGGCGCCGACGCTGATCCGCAGCCGTACACACACATTCCCGACTACGCAGCCGAGTACTTCCGACGTGCTGGCGTGATGGCAGCAGAGGGACCACTGGCCGACAACCCGAACGACCGCATCCGACTCGCCCTCGGCTTCACATTCGCCCATCCAGAGGTAGACGTAACGATTGTCGGTACCCAGCGACCTCATCACATGAAGTCGAACCTCGAAATGGTTTCGAAGCCGTTGGGCGTAACCGACGCAACTGTCGACGATCTGCACGCCCGATGGCAAAAATTGTCATCCGGATGGGAGCAAAAAGGCTAGCCCAGAGCCCGTTTCGCTGCCTACAATGGATAGCTGTCCGCAAATTGCGATTCACCCGTGGGGGAGTGGCGAAATGGCAGACGCGCATGCCTTAGGAGCATGTGCCTTAACAGGCGTGTGGGTTCGAATCCCACCTTCCCCACCACTACTCAAGTCGCTGACACGCTAGACTTGCGCCGCAATTGCATCGCCGATGCTTGCTCACACCAATCGCCCCAGCTGAAGAGAAAACATGCCAAAGATCCTCGTAACTCGACGAACATTCCCTGAAGCGGCTGCCGCGCTGC
>CAVOCL010000075.1:0-7926 GCA_963694185.1 Dehalococcoidia bacterium | reverse complement strand
ATGACAACGTCGAAGCCAGCCGAAATTCTTGGTATGTCGGATGAAATCGGCTCGCTAAGCGTCGAATCTGGCGCTGATATCTCGATTCTCGATCTCGTAGAAGGCGAATTTCTGTTCAAAGAAGCCTCAGGCACAACAAAAGCAGGATCCCAAGCGATCAAACCGGTCATGGCGATCAGAAACGGTGTTCCACAACCACTCGATTTCGGACCACACCCCTGGGGCTGGCTGCCAGCTCAGAACGCCTAAGTCACAGAGTAACAATCATCAAAATGACGATCTCTCAAGAACATTTCCGCACCAAACTCGAAGAGCTGCCACGATTCAAGCTTTCGCACCTGAACACGCGCCTCGAACCACTCGACCGACTTCGTCAAGCGTTGATCGATCAGGGTGTTTCGGTGCCGAACCGAATGCTGGTTAAGCGTGATGACACCACGGGATTGGCATTTGGCGGCAACAAGGGCCGACACTTCGAATTCGAGATCGCCAACATTCTCGAAAGCGGGTACGACACCGTCATCAATATCAACCATTACCACTCGAATCAGGCACGGTTCATCGCCGCTGGATGTGCGAAGGCGGGACTGAAATATCACATCGTGTCGACCGGAATGGTCACGGCCCCGGTCACAGGCAATCTTCTGCTCTGCAAGTTGATGGGCGCCGAAATTCATCGTTCACCCGAGGAATACGGTCGTCAGGTGGCAGAACGCATTTTCAAAGCTGAATCTGAAGTCGGACGCAAGCCATACATCTTGCCCGACGATCCGTTTGCCGATGTGATGGGCATGATTGGGTTCCTTGAAGCCGGACTCGAACTCGAGGAGCAACTTGAAGAAGCTGGAGTTGAAGGCCCGGTGCGTTTCTGGGGTCTTACGGGTCGCTCGATAGCCGGATTGCGGTTGTACGCAAAGAATCGCGGACTCGATTGGCGGGCTACGGCGTGCCAGTATTCGCCCGGCAGCGTCGAGGATTTCCACAAAACGACCGCCGATCGAGCTTCACAGGTTGTCGAGATGTTCGAACTCGAACAGACGCTGGACGCCGATGATCTACAGGTACTCGAAGACTACCGAGGTCCCGGCTACGGCGAGCCCGACGATCGTGTGATCGAGGCAATCATGATGGTCGGCAAAGCCGAAGGGCTTATTCTCGATCCCAACTACACCGGCAAAGCGATGTCGGGCCTTATCGGTGAACTAAGAGCAGAACGAATCGCCCCCAAAGAAACGATCTGCTTCATCCACTCAGGCGGCCTACCGCAACTCTTCGCCCACGCCGACAAATTTGTGGATTAGTGGGGGTGCTGCAATGGCGTGAAGGGAAAACACGCCAACCGCCAACACTGTCATCCTGAATTTATTTCAGGATATTTCTAACCCCTATGCAGCGAAAAATACTAACGCAACGCTGAACCGTTCATTGCAAGGGGGCAGCCGCTGCTCAGGCAGGTGAACGCTGCAAAGGGGGGAGAAAGACCCTGAAATAAATTCAGGGTGACAATTTCCTTGCAAACGCAGTTATCCGGTAGCTAACCGCAGCTTCTTCGCTACTCATACCAACCCCGCGCCAAATCCTCCCAAAAGTTATTTTTCTCTTCAATGAGGTTAATCTTCCACTGTCGTCGCCAATTTTTGATCTGTTTCTCTTTGAGAATTGCGGCAGTGACATCATCTGTTTCATCGAACCAGACGAGATCGTGAATTCCATGTTTTGACGCGTATTGAGACTCGTCATCATTTCTGTGCTGCCAGACCCGTCGGTGAAGATCGTTTGTTACGCCGGTGTAGAGCATTTTTCCTCGGTTGGCGAGAATATAAACGTAGTAGCTGTTAGCCATGACGGGCAATTGGCTGCAAAAGGGGGAGAAAGACCCTGAAATAAATTCAGGGTGACAGTCTCAACGATTCGGGGTGACAGTTGTGTGATCCAACGACCTTAGCCAAATCTCTGCGTAACTCAAACTGCGCAGGTCACAGTTCACCTCTACAATTCTCGAATCGGTCGATGAATATCGATGCAACGAAAATATGCCATTGGCAATCCACTCATCCCATGACGACCATAAAAATTCTTACGCCTGCCGAACTTCAATCCCATATCGACAAGTTGCCTCGGATGGACTTTGCGCACTTGCCGACCCCGCTTGAAGAAATGCCTCGACTCACCGAGCGTTTGGGTGGTCCGAAAATCTGGATCAAGCGTGAAGACATGACCGGCCTGGCGTTTGGCGGCAACAAGGCACGCCATTACGAATTCGAGATGCCGCACGTTGAAAACGAAGGCTATGACGTGATGATCAACATCATGGACTACCACTCGAACAACGCCCGGATGACCGCCGCCGCCGCCAACAAAATCGGCATGCGCTACATCCTCATTCTCAAAAATGCCGCCAATCGAAACATTCAGGGCAATCTGCTCATCGACAAGATTCTTGGCGCCGAACTGCACCTGCTCGACGAATACCAGTCGGGCAACGCAGAAGGCTACGCAACCAAGCTCAAAGAAGAACTCGAAGCCGAAGGGCACAAGCCCTACGTGATTCAGGAACACCTGTTCCCGCGAATCGTTGGCATGGTCGGATTCGTTCAGGCTGGCATCGAAATTCTTGAACAAATCGAAGAAAACAATCTCAAAAACGTCCACATCATCGGCGTTGCTGGCCGTTCGCTTAGCGGACTAATAATCGCGGCGAAATCAATGGGACTCGACTGGAAATTCACCGGAGTCACGGTGAACTACGATGTGCCGCTCGATGGCTACATTTTCCAGCACAATAAGGACATCCAAGAACTGCTCGACCTGCCTGTGACGTTTGAAAAGAGCGATATGCGGATACTCGACCAGTACATTGGCGAAGGCTACGGCGTGATGAGCGCCCAAGTGGCCGAAGCGATTCACATCGCAGCCCAGACCGACGCGATCATCTGCGATCCCAACTACACGGGCACGGCAATGGCGGCGCTCATCGATCAGGTCGAAGATGGCGGGTTCGATGATGATGAAACGATCATCTTCCTGCACACGGGCGGGCTCCCAGCCGTATTCACGTTCGCCGATCAGCTGGCCAACTTCAAAGGCAAAGTCTAGTCACGCCGGTACCTGAAATGGAGGATGATCGATGCTGAATCTTTTCGGGGGCGGAAAACGCGATCCCGATGACAAACCTCCGATAACCCGTCGTCAGTGGCTAATCAGACTCATCTTCTACATCGTCTTCTTCGGCGGCGTAATCTGGTGGGCTAGAGGTTGAAACTCGCGCACAATTCAGCAAACCTGAAAAAACGCCATTGTTGTAAGATGCGGCAAGACCGCTCGTAGTGCGAAACCGAACGGCAAGGCAGCTAGTCGCATAGGAGGAATCCCATGAGAGACCCTCGATTCAATATGGAAATCCTAGGCATGCAAATGGAAGCTTAGTCCAAGCTGCGGGGCCATCC
Organism: Dehalococcoidia bacterium; assembly: GCA_963694185.1. GTDB lineage: Bacteria > Chloroflexota > Dehalococcoidia > Lucifugimonadales > Lucifugimonadaceae > Lucifugimonas. Next base: position 4,480 of record CAVOCL010000075.1, on the reverse strand, counting down.
CGGTGCACGAGGACGCGGATCATCCGTAAAAGTACTGCTTTTCAAACTGTTCGTTATGCTCGTAATCGTAGGAGTGTTCTTCTGGTGGGTTACCAGCTAAATCTTGTTCGGTTTCCGTAACTAACTTAGAACACTCAACTCCCTATGATGTGCCTAGAGAGCTAGATCTTTTTTTGCAGCGCACATAGTTGCAGCCCGAATCGGTAACTCATCATGCATCAGCACCACAATCACAATCTTGGCAACCGAATTGAAGCGAAGGGCATGGAAATTAATGCTCGTTCGCAGCAACGAAACCATGGCCATCGTAAACGAGCCTCGGTAAAAGCGAAATTGTTCGGCATTTTGCTACTGCTTTCGCCGATAATCGCCATCCTCTGGTGGGCAAACAGCTAGTCAGAAATTCCGGAGCCTGATTCCATGAATTATCACGATCCGAATCTCAACTCAGGGCTTGAGTTAAGAGCGACTGAACATCGCAATCTGGCGAACAATCGTCATGTGCTGCGCCGATCTCCGATCAGATCCATGTTGATCAAACTCGTCATATTTGTGATCGTAATGAGCGGCGTACTGCTGTGGATGGGATCGCTATCAGCGCCAGATAGATCAAGCATTCATTCGGGCAGTCAGGGCTATTCGAACACTTATTCGAACCCTGAGTAGCCCCTAACCAGCACCCAAAACGACCATCTTCGTCCGCCAGACAATCCTCGCCCGACTAAGCTCCCAAAATCGCTCGCCCAAGCTGCAATCACCCAAAACCGCAAACACTGTCATCCTGAATTTATTTCAGGATATTTCCAACCCCTCTGCAGCGAGAAATCGTAATTCACGGCACCACCCGATAGCTGGCACCAACCGTCGCTCGGGCAGGCAAACGCTGCAAATGGGGGAGGTCGACCCTGAAATAAATTCAGGGCGACAGTTTCCTGGGGAGCGACAATTTACTGCTGTTGGATTTCATATTTGGTCAGAACATCCCCAACAATCACAAATAACTGCCAACAAAAAAGGCCGGTTCCAAATGGAACCGGCCTTTCGTATTTCGTGAGTTAGCGGTTACTCAGTAACCGAGCTAATTCGGTTTGCTACTCGTGCAACACCTCGTGAGAACCGAGGAGTGAAGTAGCCTTCACCAATTCCTGCTGCGAAAGCAAAGGCGAACAGTGCCAGCTGACCAGCAAAGATTCCTGTGCCACCGCTGCCTGCCAGGAACGCCACTCGAGTGGTCGACTCCTGATCAGATACCAACGGCAGTGAAATGATTCCTGCACCAAACAGTGCGAACACTGCCAGCGCAAGCACACCACCAACCAGCGGTCGTGCCAAACCAACCATGAACAGCGCCACCTTCTCGGTGTATTCCAACTGCATGGTCACTGTGCGGAGTAGCACTGCAAACGCACTACCTGCGATTCCGAAAATTATCGCTGCGAACACAATTTCAAGCGGTGTTCCAAGGAACAAAGCCTCTACACCTGAAACTGTGACCGTCACAGCTGCAAGCGCACCCGCCAAAATCGTCAGTCCAGCCATGGGTGAAACGATTCTGCGCAACATGGTGCGAGAGTGAATCATTTCGGCAACGTTTGAATTCAACGTCGATAGAATCTGATCGCCGTCCCGAAGAACGTCAATTCCACCTGACATAGCCCGGTCAGTCCAGGCCTGAAGGTTGTCTAACATCTGGGCGTGATCGGCTAGCTTCGCACTGCGAACTCGGATCATCAATCGTTCGACTGAAGCGACGAATGGTGCGGACTCCGCAATCATCCCTCTACCACTCTCATTTGGAGTGATATCTTCGGCCTCAAACCTTACTGGTTCCGTCATGGCATGCTCCTGAATAGTCAGAACCGAGCATTGAACTCGATTCCACCTTTACGGGTGTGCTGGCGACGCACCGGGAAAGCCGGTTCCTCATTGGTTGCCGCGCACCACGGAAAGATGCCGTAAAAATATCACCGCGATCACGTTGGGTCAAGAATTCCGACGGGGTTCAATCTCAAAATTACCTGATATCGTCGCGGGCGCTATTTTACGGTTTATCCGGTTACAGGTTCCCACCCCGGCGTTTCAGGGCTTTCTTCGAGGAGTAGATGAGCCATCCGATGCCAATTGCGAACGAAAGCGACACTAGCGCGAACAACGCCTGACCCCAACCGTTGCCAGTGACGCTACGCCCTCGGGAATCCACCTCGATCGACATCACGGTAGACCCATTTCCAAGTTCAGATTCAACCTCAACGTCGATCGCCCAGATACCCGGGAAGTCGACATCGAGTTGCGCTAGGTAGTACACGGGGTCGGCCGGAGAATTGAGCGCCGGCGAGAACTGGCGCTCGCCCTTCTCGGACGGTGTTGCGAACACTCGAACAATCGCGTCGTCAACGTCTTCGCCAGTTGCGGCATCTCGCACTCGCACAGCGAATCTTACGATTGCAGCGATCGGCTCTTCAGGGCTCACCTGTAGTTCGATCTTGTATGGTCCGGCCACCGATTCGCCAACGATTCGGAAGCCGACTATGGCTTCGCTCTCTTGGGCATGTGCTTTGGAAGGTGTGATCAAGGCAGCCGCTATCAACACGAGAGCGACGAGAACGCCAACGAAAAGAACGTTGCGGGATGGGGATAGTTGAAGTGTTTTTGTATTCAAATCTGGTTCAATGAACGACGAGCGGAGCCTGCAAGACCACCAGCCCGGTAATTAGTGAATAAACTGCACTCAATTCTGACGCATAAAGCGTGAAATTGGTAAGGAATTTTTTGTGGGACAGTACGACCTTCTTATTCGAAATGGACGTGTTCTCGATGCCGAGTCTGGTTTCGACGATATTGCTGATGTAGCGATTACGAATGGCGTGATCGAACGGATCGCTCAAGATATCGATCCCGCCAGCGCCAACGACTCGATCGACGTAAGCGGTCAGTGGGTTATTCCGGGAATGATCGACACCCATGTTCACGTTGCAAATGCAGCCGATCTGGGGCGAATCAGAGGCCTTGGATTACAGATGGTCGCATCAGCGGGCGCAACTACGGTCATCGACCTCGGCGGAAGTATGGATGCGCTGGTGGCTGGCATCACCGCACGGGGTTCAGGCGTGAATGTGGGCAGTCTGGGCTATTTGAAGCCAGGCGAGACTGTACCTGAGGGTCGGCTTAGCTCCGACATGATTCTGGAGATTGTCGGGACTGCGCTTGAAGCCGGATCGCTGGGAATCAAACTTTGGGGTGGCTACTACCCGTTCACTCCAGACGAGACGGCAAGGTTTATTTCAACTGCGAATTCGCTGAACGCTTATGTTGCGTATCACGTTGGCACTACCGAGACGGGATCTCGGCTCGACGGGCTTCGTGAGGTTCCCACATTGCTTGGAAGCACGGGGCGGGTGCATGTGGCGCACATCAACGCCTACTGCCGTGGGTCTATTTTGCCTGTCGAACAGGAAATTCACGAAGCGCTTGAGATTCTCGATGATTTGCGAGATCAAATCGTTTCAGAAGTTCATCTGGCGAAACCGAACTTCACGCTCGGCAAGTGCGATGAAGATGGCAACGTGCTTGCCGACGTCGTTGGAAATTGCCTGCGCCTGCGGAACTACGAGCCGACCGACGAAGGAATTCGGGCCGCGCTTCGAGATGGCTACGCCTCCACGGTGGAAGAAACTCGAATTGGGCTTGTGCTGGTATCGGGCAAGCGGGGTGTTGAGCTGTTCGATGCTGGAAATACCGACGTGCCGATGAGCTTTCCTGTGAACAGCGCCACGTCGGCATTTCAACTAACGACCGCTCGGAATTCTTCTGGTGAGTTTGTGATCGATGCCATTGGAAGTGATGCCGGAGCGCTACCCCGAAATGTGAATATCGAACAGGCGATGCGGCTTGTGAGATTTGGCGGACTCGAGCCGCTGGAACTGGTTCTCAAACTAAGCCTGAACCCGGCCAAGATGATTGGCCTCGGCTCGAAGGGCAGACTTTCAGAAGGCAAGGATGCCGATATAACGGTGATCGACCCCGAAGCTGGCAGCGCAAGTTACAGCTTCGTAGCGGGCAAAATGATCATGATGTCGGGTCGAGTTGTCGGCACTGGTGGAACCATCCTCACTACCGACCGCGGCAAAAAGGTAGTCGAAGCAACAGGAATCCCGCACCAACAAGTCGATCTAACCCAGGCAATGATGTACGCAGGGCGTGGGTAGGGGGAACGTCTTACAGGCAGAATATCGCTTCAACGTCGACTGATGCCTTTACAACCCCAAACTGTCAACTGTCATCCTGAATTTATTTCAGGACATTTCTAACCCCTTTGTAGCGAGAGACTTAACGCACGGAACCATCCGACAGCAGGTGACCACCGGACTTCGGACAGCGGACGCTGCAAAGGGGGAGATAGATCCTGAAATAAATTCAGGATGACAGTTGGAATGAACCGGTCGACAGCGGGCAGCAGCCAGGGTTCTACAAACCCACCTAC
>CAVOCL010000074.1:0-7935 GCA_963694185.1 Dehalococcoidia bacterium | reverse complement strand
TGGCTCCGACCGCCTTGGCGCTGACGGTTACGTTTCGAACCGGCGTGAATCGTGTGTCAGAGGGAAAGTGCAACCGCCTGTCATTGCAGGTGAAAATTAATACCGAGATCGATATCTGGTTCAGGCGGCTCGTTGCAGAGATAGCACGCATCCTCGGATAGGGGTACGGACTTCAACGTTGTCCTTACAAAATAACCCTACACGGAACTCGATTCTAGGCAACGGTATTTAGGGGTGTCAAACATCTGAGGCGTGCTTTCTTAGTGTTTCGCTAGACCCTGATCCATTTACTCGCTGCTACACTCGATCTTTCGCACCAAATAACTTGGTGATTTTTCAGCGGATAAATGCAAGCGCTGTCGCCATTTTTCAGCGACGACATGGTACGAACAACTCGGGAAACTATGGATCCACTAACTCCTAAAGATGTTGAGCACATCGCTCAGCTTGCGTACATAAAACTCTCCGATGAAGAATCGGAAGATATGCGCGTGCAGCTAACAAATATTCTTGGCCATTTCGCATCGCTATCAGCTGTTGATACAGAAGGCGTAGAGCCCACCGGGCACACGACCGACTCGAACACAGTGATGCGAAAAGACGAGCCACTGCCTCCTCTTGATCAAGACGATGTCCTGCGGAACGCCCCCGATCGCGATGGCGAATTCGTACGCGTCCGCCCCGTTCTCGAATAACCGCTCGAATAGACCCAATTAGTCCAAACAGCCCGCAGCACGAAATTTCTGATTTAACGAATGACAACACATTCAACCAACTCCGACCTCTACTTCGCAACCGCACGAGAACTCCGCTCAAAATTCGATGGACGCGAATTCTCGTCCGTTGAAGCCACCCGCGCCATACTCGACCGAATCTCGACCCTCGAGCCGAGCCTGAACACGTTCATTACGGTGACGCCAGAACGTGCACTCAAAGATGCCGAGGCTGCGGATCGACGACTTCAGGGCTCCGGACAAGAGGCAGGACCTCTGACCGGCGTGCCGATCATGATCAAAGACAACTTCTCGACCAAAGATGTTGAAACGACCGCAGCGTCGAACATCCTCAAGGGCTACATCCCTCCTTATGACGGCACAGCAGTTCGTCTACTTAAGGAAGCCGGGGCCGTGATTCTCGGCAAGGGCAACCTTGATGAATTCGCCATGGGATCGTCAAACGAATCCTCAGCCTTCGGGCCAGTTCACAACCCTTGGGACACCGACCGTGTTCCCGGCGGTAGCTCAGGCGGAGCGGCAGCAGCCGTTGCAGCAGGTGAGTGCTTCATTGCGTTCGGATCCGACACCGGAGGCAGTATTCGCCAACCAGCGTCGCTCTGCGGAGTCGTTGGCATGAAGCCGACATACGGTCTGGTTAGCCGCTTTGGTCTATTGGCATTTGGATCTTCTCTCGATCAGATCGGACCGTTAACTAGAAGTGTTGCCGACTGCGCAGACGCACTGAACGTCATTTCCAAGCACGACCGCCGTGACTCAACATCCGTCAAAGCACCGTTCGACGACTTTGCTCAGGACATCAACGCAGGTGTTGCCGGAATGAACATCGGTGTTCCTAAGGAATATCTGGTCGACGGAATGGAATCTGGCGTTCGCTCGGCGTTCGAGGCTTCACTGAAAACCCTTGAAGACCTCGGTGCAAACATCAGCGAAACTTCGCTGCCACTCACCGATCACGCCCTCGCCGTCTACTACATCATCGCTCCGTCTGAAGCCTCGGCTAACCTCTCCCGTTACGATGGCGTGAAATACGGTCTTGGCACGCTCGATGCCGACACTTCAGCGCAGGCCACCGAAATCGCTCGGGGTGAAGGTTTTGGTGATGAGGTCAAGCGTCGCATTTTCTTGGGAACCTACGCTCTCTCGGCTGGCTACTACGACGCCTACTACAAGAAGGCCCAGCAAGTTCGAACTCTAATCAGACGAGAATTCACCGATGCATTCCTGAAGTTCGATGCGCTGGTTACTCCGACATCTCCGGGCGTTGCGTTCAAGCTCGGTGAAAAAATGGACGATCCTTTCCAGATGTACATGAACGATGTCTGCACCATCCCGGTCAACATCGCCGGGCTGCCATCAATATCGGTTCCGGGTGGTATCTCTGAAGATCTGCCTGTCGGTCTGCAATTCATCGGCCCGCAATTTGGTGACATAACCGTAATACGAGCGGCCGCAGCATACGAACAAGCCACCAACTGGCATCAGAAACACCCCCTAATCTAACGTCTACTACGAACTCGTACCAAATTAAATTGATCAATCACAAATCTTATTCTCGTCTTTTTCTAGTCATGTTCGCAGTTGTGATCGTCGCGGTAATGGGCTGCTCGACAGCTGACCCGGAACCGACTCCCTATGATCGTGAAGACTTCACCCCGTACGCCGGACCTCCGGTATTCCCGATTATTTTCGCGGGAACGTTTACGGTTGATGGCGAACCCGGGCCTGCCGACCAGACCATCTATGCCGAATTCATTCACGGCGGTTCACCTCGATCGACCACTTTCGAAGGTGAGTACGTTCAGGTGATACTCGGACCCGTCAGTACAGACGATCTTGAGCACGGCATTATCCATTTCTATCTCGGTACTAGAGCTGGCGACCACGTCCTTGCCGAAGAAACATGGGAATGGGGTACGGTCAGTCAACCGACTAATCAGGTACTCAACCTGACATTCCCGCGCCTGCCCAAAAACTAAACGTTGGTCTTACGACCAGAGGCCAATCCAGATGATTAGATCACTCGACGGCAAGACTCCGAAAATCGATCCGACGGCTTTCGTTTCTGAAGCGGCATATCTGGTTGGTGATGTCGAAATTGGCCCGCGGTCCAGCATCTGGCCCGGCGTTGTTATCCGTGCTGACGCAGGCAAGATCAAGATTGGCGCCGGAACCAACATTCAAGACAATTCGGTTCTTCATTCCGATCACGGTGCCGTAATTGGCGACAATGTCACTATTGGTCACGGCGTTATCTGTCACGCAAAACTCGTCGGTGACGGCAGCCTGCTCGGCAACAACTCAACGCTAAACGAAGGCGTAGTAATCGGTAAAAATTCGCTGGTGGCGTCGGGCAGTTCACTGACCGAACACGCAGTTTTTGAAGATAACGTTGTGGTTCGCGGCACGCCAGGTAAAGCACTTGGCGAGGTCAAAGAACGGCACACTGACCTCATGCACAGGGCCGCGGCGCATTATGTGGAACGGCTGATCGCTTACAAAGAAGCGGGTCTTGATGATCCAGACGCTCGCTCCTAGCAGCCGGTGATTACATCCGGCCGATGGCTACATTCGGTCGGGCGAAGACATACCCATCAGGCTCAGCGTTCGGCTCAACGCTACTTTGGCGGCCTCAACTAGCTGCAGTCGAGCCTGCGATATCGGCAGCTCGTCTTCCTCGGAAGACACAACACGGCACGATTCGTAGAACCGCTGTAGCGACCTCGCAAGCTCCAAGGCGAAGTGCGGCAGGTGATGCGGCTCAAGTCGCTCGGCTGAACGTTCAACCACAGCTGGCAATTCGATTATTTTTCGAATCAGTTCCAACTCATGCTTGTGAACCAGTAATGAAAGATCAGCAGACTCGAACGTGATTTTGCGTTCGGTTGCAGTTCTGAGAATCGACGCCATGCGGGCGTGTGCGTACTGCACGTAGTAGACCGGGTTCTCCGACGATTGCGTCTTAGCGAGTCCCAGATCGAACTCCATGTGTGACTCGGGAGCTCGGCTTAAGAATGTAAATCGAGTGGCGTCGGCGCCAACTTCTTCGATCAACTCGTCGACGGTCACCATCACGTTGTTTCGCTTCGAAAATTTCAGCGATTCGCCTTCGTTCGAGAAGTTCACGATCTGATTCAAGATGATCGTTAGACGGTCGGGATTAAGCCCAAACGCCTGCAACAATGCGTGCATTCTGGCGACGTGGCCATGGTGATCGGCACCCCACACATTTACAACTCGATCGAACTTTCGTTCCATGAATTTTTCGTGGTGGTAAGCAATATCGGTACCAAAATAAGTGGGCCCGCCATCACCACTGCGGATCACGACGATATCTTCTTCAAGACCAAGTTTGGTGGCAGCAAACCACTTCGCACCGTCGCGCTCAACAATAAGTTCGGCGTCTTCAAGGAACTTCAATACTTCGTCGAATCGACCCGATGAAAGTAGCTGGCTTTCATAGAACCATTGGTCGTATGAAACACCGAGTAGCTCTAGCGTGTGCTTGATATTAGCGAGTGTCCGCTTCAACGACTCCGGAGCCAGATCGGCAATAGCATCGGCCTTGTCCTTAGACACTGCCCCATCGCCCAAATCTTTCAACAGATCGGATGCGAGTTCTTCAAGAAATTCACCTGGATACGACTGCTCGGGAAGCGGCACATCGTGACCCGCTGCTTGCATATATCGGGAGTAGAGCGTGTCGTAGAACACCCTCATCTGGTTACCGGCGTCGTTCACGTAGTACTCACGCTGAACGTCGTAACCTGCCGCATCGAGAACGTTAGCCAGACTGCTGCCGATTACCGCTCCACGAGCGTGCCCAACGTGCAACGGTCCTGTCGGATTCACGCTTACAAATTCGATCTGGATGCTCTGGCCTGCGCCCGACTCAACCGAGCCGAACTTTTCGCCTGCTTCTCGAATTACATCAACTTGCAACTGGAGCCACTTGGTCGACAGCGTGAAGTTCACAAACCCCGGCGCTGCAAAAGTTACCGATCCAACCATGTGGTGCTCGGGTATCTCGGCAGAAATGGCTTCGGCGATTTGAAGCGGCGCCATTCGCATCGAGCGAGCAAGTGCCAACGGCAAGCTGGTGCTGAAATCGCCATGCTCGGGCATCTTCGGGCGTTCGATTTTAATTTCAACGTCGCCCGCAGCGGGCAACGATCCCGAAGTCTGGGCCGATTCCAATGCCTCTGAAACGAGGCTCGCAAGTGTGTCTGTGATCTGCATAGACCGTTCAGATTAGCACGATCCAAAGGCCGCAGGTCTATACTGCCGTGCAACTGGAAAAAACAATTTTTGAAACCTGAATAATGCCGTCAACAAGTAACTCACAACAATTCTCAGATCAAGCCCGAGACAATCGACTCGAAATTTCAGCGCAAGACGCTGAGATCGTAGCCGGAATGGTGGCCGACACTGAAGATATTTACGCCGCTATTCGTGAAATCGATACGTCCGGGTTCGAGCCTGCAGCCATCTTCGTACCGACCCCACGAAAACGGGAATCAGATTAACTGTGACCACCCGCAACACAGATCTCAACTTCTCGTCCGTCGCCGAACTCGCTCCTGGGATCAAGAATGGCGATCTCTCACCGGTCGATCTTGTGCAGGTCTCGTTGGATCGGATCGAGCAGCTCAATCCAAAGCTGAACGCGTTCTTGAAAGTTTGGAGCGATTCAGCGCTGGAAGAAGCCCGCAAGGCCGAGCATGACATCGCCGATGGCGGCTACATCGGCCCGCTTCATGGGATACCGGTCGGCCTGAAAGATCTGATCGATGTTGCTGGGAAGGAAACAACCGGTGCATCAGCCGTGCTCGCAGGGAGTATCGCTGAGTCCGATGCGACCGTTGTGACCAAACTCAAAGCCGCCGGTGCGATTTTAATCGGCAAGCTGAATCTCCATGAGTTCGCATTTGGTCTCACCGGTATCAACTCCCACACTGGCGATGTTCTAAACCCGTGGGACACCACCCGAATCACTGGTGGTTCCAGCTCGGGGTCAGCTGCGGCGGTTGCGTCAGGCATGGTCCCGCTCGCACTTGGAACCGACACCGGTGGTTCAGTTCGTTTGCCAGCCTCGCTGTGCGGAATCTCCGGGCTGAAACCGACTTACGGTCGTATTTCGCGAGCCGGAGTTCTCGATCTATCGTGGAGCATGGATCACGTCGGACCCATGACCCGATCAACCGAAGACTGCGCCCTTCTATTGAACGCACTTGCGGGTCACGATTCCCGGGATCCGGCCTCTTCACCCGCAAGCGTTCCCGATTTCACATCAAACTTAAACGAAGGTTTGAACGGCCTGAAAATTGGCGTTCCGTCCGACTATTTCTTCGATGAAACCGTTGATCCCGAAATTATCGCCAGCGTTCGTGGCGCGATCGAACTGGTGGCTCAAAGCGGTGCCGAGATCGTCGAGCTACCAATGCCGTGGGTCGGGTTGGGTCGAACTATCAATCTGGGAATTATCAAACCCGAAGCGGTTTCGGTCCACGAACAGATGCTCGCCGAAAACGCCGATCTGTACACACCCGCAACGCGCTCTCGTATCCAATCGGGATACAACGTTTCGGCTATCGACTACGTTCGTGCGCAGCGAGCCCGCCAGTGGTTCAGTCATAAAATGGCCGAATCAATGAAACAGGTCGACGTTCTAATAACTCCATCATCGCCAGTTCAGACTCCCACCATCGCCGATTGCATGCCAACGCCCGGAAAACAAATTGCTGGTGGAGAGCTTGCGTCGTTCACCGGAGTGTTTGATACGACTGGGCAACCCTCACACTCGATACCCTGTGGATTCACCGAAAATGGCATGCCGATCGGCATGACGATTTCTGGGCACCCGTTTGATGAATCGACCGTACTGCGCGTCGGCAACGCATACGAAAAACTAACTAACTGGCACCAACGACCGCCAGCGGACATCCCTACTACAAATTGACTTCGGAAACACCTCGATCCAAGAAACAGCTCGATCGTCACGTGCAGCGTAAATCCACGCTCACCCAGCGCGGCTTTGCCTGCATCGCAATCGATCGACCCCTTCATGGCGTGAACATAGGGCATTCTTTGAGAGCCGCCCTGGCCTTTTCGGCACGAATGGTGATCCTCGGCAACAAGCATCCAAAAATTAACGTGCGAAAGCTCTCGACCGATCCCGGCAGGGCGTATCGGCACGTTCCGGTACTCGAAGTAAAAGACATATTCGATGCCATGCCGAACGACTGCACGCCAGTAGCAATCGAACTAACCGATGACGCCGTCGATCTTGCAACATTCGTCCACCCGGAACGAGCCTGCTACATCTTCGGCCCTGAGAATGGATCGGTAAGCGATGAGATCCTCAAGAAGTGCGCATTCGTTGTGAAGATACCCACAACGATGTCCCTGAATCTGGGAATGACAGTCAACATCGTGATGTACGACCGGCTCGCCAAGATCACCAGAAATAAAGAATCTTGAGCGCTCCGGAAACCGATACAGATACCGCTGACTCAGTATCCGAACCATCCGGATCCGCCGGTCCCTCGAAACCAGCCAAGAAAAAACGCTTTTACGGCTGGAACATCGTTGGCGCATCGGCGTTGATGAACGGGTTTGGTGGCTCGGTTCACTGGCAGGGCTTCACCGTATTCTTCATTCCCATCTCGCAAAGCCTTGGGCTTTCATCTGCGCAGATGGCAATTCCGTTCTCGCTTTCGCGTGTGGAAAACGGACTCATAGGTCCCGTCACCGGGTGGCTGATCGATCGATACGGCGTGCGGCGGTTGATGCTGATCGGCACGCCTCTGGTCGGTATCGGCTACGTCCTGATCTCGCAAACCAGCACGTTCCTCTCGTTCCTGCTGGTTTACGTATTCATCATTTCGCTTGGCTCGTCGACAAGCTTCATGCAGGCGTCGACAACCGCCCTCAACACATGGTTTTCTCGGCGCCGCGGAATGGTCATGTCGATCAACAGTGCAGCGTTCCGTCTGGGTGGAGCGTTCATGGTGCCGCTCCTATCTGTAGCCGTGCTGCGGTGGGGATGGGAAACCACAGCAATGTGGGTCGGCGTAGGAATGCTGGTGTTCATCACTCCGCTCGCAATCGTGTTCAAACGATCACCCGAATCGATTGGAGTGGGACCCGATGGCGATGCGCTGAAGCAAGATACGGCAGTTGCGATTCAGGCCGAAGCAGC
>CAVOCL010000073.1:0-8105 GCA_963694185.1 Dehalococcoidia bacterium | reverse complement strand
ACGGGTCGAAATCTTTAGCCAGGAAAACTTCGTTGGCCTCGTTGTAGATAGCGAGAACCGCCTGTTCATCTTCGGAAATCTCGGGCTCTGGCGTTGCCGTTGGTTCCGGTACCTCGGTGGGTGTTGGGGCGACTGTCACCTGGATTGTTATTGCGGTGGCGGTGGGGGCTGCAGGTTGATTTTCTGCGGTTGCCTTGTCTGAGCTGCAGCTGGTGCTGGCGGCTAGTAGCAGAGCCATGAGCGCCAGCGCGATCGGGATCACGATGGTGTGTGGTGTTCGCGTTGTAAGTGAACGCATATTGATTCCTCCTTGTTGGCGCCTGTGCTGGCGTCAATGCAATGAAGGTTCGGGGAGTTGGTTGTGAAAAGAATCGAACAGGTGTGCCATATTTTGAGTGGGTGGGTGGCTAGGCCACGTTTTCTTGCCACTGGCGTGTTGGCTGGGGCGTGACGTTGTTTTTGGGTTTGCGATATATCCTGAAAATGAATTCAGGATGACAGGTGCCATTGGCACGTTTTTTTGTCACTCAGTTGTCGGTTGAGGCGTGACTTTGTTGGTGGGTTGCCTCAAGGCGGCTAAATCGCGTGGCGTTTCAGGAGGTTTTTGGCGATTACCAGGCGTTGGATTTCGTTTGTGCCTTCCCCGATGATCATTAGCGGGGCGTCACGGTAGTAGCGTTCGATGGGGCTTTCTTTGATGTAGCCGACGCCGCCGTGAATTCGCATGGCGTCCATGGTGACTTGCCCGCAGATTTCGCTGGCGTAGAGCTTTGCCATTCCGGCTTCTTCGTCGACCCGTTCGCCGCGATTTTTCTTTTCGGCGGCATCGTGAGTCATGAGGCGCGCTGCGTGGATTTTTGTTGCCATATCGGCGAGCATGTTTTGGATTGTTTGGCGGCTTGAAATGGGGCGACCGAACGTTTCTCGCTGCTGTGCGTATTTGATGGCGGCTTCGAAGGCACCTTCTGCTACGCCAACTGCGCGGGCGGCTACGTTGATGCGGCCGGTTTCTAGTGCGTCCATCGCCTGATAGAAGCCCTGGCCTTCTTCGCCGATGACTTCATCGGCGGATATTCGATAGTCCTGGAATACGAGTTCTGACGTATCGACTCCGCGGTAGCCGAGTTTGTTCAAATCTTTACCTGAAGTAAAACCGGGGCCTTTTTCGGCGATGAAACTGGTGATTCCTTTGTAGGCGGGATCGGTATTCATATCGGTTTTCGCCAGCAGTAGAAATACGTCGCCGTTTCGGCCGTTGGTGATGAACTGCTTGGTGCCGTTGATTACGTACTCTTCGCCGTCTTTGACCGCCCGGGTTTGCATGGCTGCAACGTCGGTTCCACCGCCGGGTTCGGTGAGGGCGAGTCCACCGCGCTTCTTGCCTGCTGCCAGATCGGGAAGCCAGCGCTGCTTTTGGGCTTCGGTGCCGTGCTTGTTGATCGCGAACGTGAGCATGGAGTGGGAGCCGATGGGGCCCGTAAGCGACATCCAGACCTTCGAGATTTCTTCGAACACCATTGCGAAAGTGAGCACGTCGACACCGAGTCCGCCGTACTCCTCGGGAACCGTCATGCCGAAGAGTCCCATTTCGGCCATCTGGTCGACGAGCTCGGTTGGGTAGGTGTCGTTTTCGTCGTGCTCAGCGGCCTGAGGCGCGGCTTCTCGTCGCACGAAGTCACGTACTGCGGCGAGCAGCTGGGTGCGTACTTCGAGCATCTGTTCGCTGATCATTCGTGTTCTCCGGAACGGGCGGGCGGGTTCGGTCGTAATGGGTTTTTCGCGTGGCGTAACTATATTCGAGCTTTGGCGATCCGGTCTGGTGAGCGGGATGATTCGGGCAAGAATTACGTGTTGCTGGGATGATCGCCTATTGCGAGCGCTGCTCCAGCGGGGCAGCAGGTGCCGTCGTGGCTGTGGGCGAACGATTTTGATGTGGCGTTCACGAATCGGACTAGGAGGAGCATTATCGGAACTTCGACGAGTACTCCGACTACGGTTACTAGGGCTGCGCCGGAGTTGAGTCCGAACACTGATATGGCTGCGGCGACGGCGAGTTCGAAGAAGTTTGAAGCCCCGATTAGTGCGGCGGGGGCTGCGATGTCGTGGCTGAGCCCCCACATTTTTGCTACGGCGTAGGCGATGCCGAATACGACGATTGTTTGGATGATTAGGGGGATGGCGATGAGGCCGATGTGGCTCGGGTTATCGAGGATTGTTTGGCCTTGAAACGAGAAGAGTAGGACGAGGGTGAGCAGGAGTCCGATGATGGTGATGGGTCCGAGTTTTGGCAGGAACGAGGTTTCAAGCCACTGATCGCCTTTCGTTTTGAGCGCCCATTTTCGCGTGACGTATCCGGCTGCCAGCGGGATGACTACGTATAGGGCGACTGAGAGGAAGAGGGTGTCGTAGGGGACGGCGATGTTGCCGATTCCGAGTAGCAAGATGACGATTGGGGCGTAGGCGAAGAGCAGCACGATGTCGTTCACTGTTACTTGCACCAGGGTGTAGGCGGCGTTGCCTTTGGTGAGGTAGCTCCAGACGAAGACCATGGCGGTGCACGGGGCTGCGCCGAGCAGGATGGCTCCGGCGACATATTCGGATCCGAGATCGCCAGATATCCATGGGGCGAAGACGATCTTCAGGAAGAACCACGCTACGACGAACATGGTGAAGGGTTTTACGAGCCAGTTGATGACGAGGGTTAGGGCGAGGCCGCGGGGTCGTTTACGTACGTCGATGACGCTGGAGAAATCGATGCGGACCATCATCGGGTAGATCATGAACCAGATGAGGATGGCTACTGGGATGGACACTTGGGCGATGGTGAATCGGCTGAGGGTGTCGGGAAATGCGGGCCATAGTTCGCCCAAGCCGACGCCTGCGATTATGCAGAGGGCGACCCAGAGGGTGAGGTATTTTCCGAAGATTCCGAGTTGCAAGGTGGCTCGCCACGTTTTCTAGCCAATTGGTTGTTGGCTGAGATGTTTGTGGTTGGGGGTTTGGGCTTAGTTAGTCGATCGTAATCGCTGGATGTTAGGTGTTGACGATTTGTGCAGTTAAAGATTCCTCCCTCAACCTAGCCTTCTCCCCAAGGAGAAGGAATAAGGGGGGAGGTAGATCCTGAAATAAATTCAGGATGACAGTGTCTCGATCCAATGGCAGAGCCTACTAGGTTGAAGTGTAAATCGCCTAGGTCGCGGCGGCGTCGGGTTCGAGGGTTGTTGGTTTGTTCATTGCGGGGTAGATGACGAAGGCGATGAACATGCAGACTATGCCGATTGATGCGGTTATTAGCACTGCGGTTGCGGGGTCGAGGATACTGGCGAGGGCTCCGATTCCGAGTTGGCCAAACGGTCCGATTCCTATGAACACGGCGACTGCGCCGAGTACACGTCCACGCATTTGGGGCGATGAGGCGTAGATCATGATTGCGCTTTGCATGGTGGCGAATCCTGACATTCCCACGCCAGCGAAAAACAGGATTATTAGCGTGATCCAGTAGGTGGTCGAGAGCGAGAACAATACGATCGCTACGAGGAACAGCAGCGATCCCCACATGTAGATTCGGGTGTAGTGGCGGGTTTTGGCGAATATGGCAATTGCCGCAGCGCCGACGAAGGCTCCAGCGCCTTCGACCGATTGGAGTATTCCGATTAGCACATCGCTTACGCCGAGTACTTGCTTGGCGACGATTGGCTGCTGGCTGAGGTAGGTGAATCCGAAGACGTTTAGCAGCAGAGTTACGCCTAATGTTCCGACCATTACCTGGCTGCGTCGGATGTACTTTATGCCTTCGACGATTTGGGTTTTGGGGCTTTCTGGCGCTTCCGAGGATTCGGTCCGCTGGTACTTCATTGTGAGTGCGATTAGGGCGCCGATCGAGTAGAGAACGACGCCGAGCAGGAAGCCGCCCTGGGCGCCGATGGTGGCGAGGGATACTCCGCCGATGAAGGGTCCGAGAATGCGGAACAGTGAGTTGGTGGTTTGTTCGAGTCCGACGGCGCGCCCGACAGATTGTCGGGCTACGACTTCGCCGATCATCGTTCTTCTAACAGGAAATTCGCTTGCCATTACGAGTCCGATAACGAAGCTGCCGAGTGCGAGGTGCCAGAATTCGATTGCGTTGGCGATGATTAGGGCTGCGAGTATTGCCGATACGACGGCTTGCACTGCGAGGCCGACGATCATCAGGTGTTTGCGATTGAATCGTTCGGCGATGACGCTGATTCCGAAGCCGAAGAGCATCGGCAGGAATCTTAGAAAGAATGTGACGGAAACGAGGAACGGTGAGTTAGTTAGTTCGAGGGCGAGCAGGGCGATGACGAGCATTTCGAGCCACATCATCGTGCCGGTCATCCAGCCGACTGACCATAGGCGCAAAAACTGTCCGTTGCGGAGGAGTTTTGGTTGGAGGGGGGTTGTGGTGGTCACGTGGGGGTTGGGGGGGGGGGTTGGGTGTTGGCTACGAGGATACGCGCGTCCTTAGCGGAGTAATCGTAGTCGAAGGATCTGGGGTGTGGCTAGCCACGTTTTCTAGCCAATGCGATGTTGGCTGGGTTGGTGGATGTTTGAGGGGTTGGTCGATTAGATCCTGAAAATGAATTCAAGATGACAGTGTGGTGGTTGGGTGGTCTTTGCGGCGTTGGGGGGCTGGAGCAGAGGCTATTTGCGGATTCCGGGGTTCCATTTTTCGTTGAAAAAGGTGCCGTACATGTGTTCTGGCGTGACGATTAGGGCTACTCGTTTGTCGGCTTCTACTCGTTCGTCGTAGGCTTCCCAGTCGTCGACTCGGCGGCGGGTTGTTGCGCTGTATACGTCACGTCTTGCAAGGCGTAGTTCTTCGGGTTCGGTGTTGCCTGACCAGGTTAGTTCGGCTGTGCCGTCGATGACGATAAATCCGGACCACCAGTCTTCTGCTGAGATGAGAATCGAGCAGTCGGGGTTACGGAGCAGATTTTTGAACTTGATGCGATCTTCGGCGATAGAGATGGCGATTCCGCGTTCGTGGGGGCGCACGGTTACGATGCTCATCTGGGCTTTGCCGTTACGTCGGTAGGTGGTGAGTACGCCTTGCGGGTTGTCGTAGACGAATTGGGTAATTTTGGGATCAAGTGTCATGTCTGGGTGCCAGTGGCAAGCCATTTTTCCTTGCCAGTTCGCTGTTGGCTGAGATGTTGGGTTGATTAGGGCTTGGTCGATAGATCCTGAAAATGAATTCAGGATGACAAGGTGGATTGTGGGCACATTATCAGGTGTTTGCGCGATGTGATCATTGACCCCTCACCAGCCCACCGCCGAAGGTCCCTCCACAGGGGTCGGGAAATGGAGGAAAGAACTTCGCAACAACCCACACCCTAACCCTCTAAGGGAGAGGGTAAAGAACGTGAAATCGGAGTCGTAATTCATACTGAAACTGAACTGGAATATGTCTCAGTAAATATCATCGATAAACCGGGTAATGGTCACTAACTGGTCACAAACATCTCCAATGTGTCTCGTTTGGGCTTGACCTTGCCGGTCGCCTGACCCAGGTTTTATGTCATTCCCCGAGACCCAGTTACCCTTACCAGGTGACTTCCGCTGCCACCCAACCAACCAAAGCCCTGCCTCCAAGACGAACAGCGTTCGTCAGGGAATACCTTGTGGACCTCAACGCTTCACGAGCGGCACGCGACGTTGGCTACGCTGCCAAGTCGGCATCTGTTGAAGGATCGAGATTGCTTGCTAATGCCGACGTACAGGCGGAGATCACGCGACTGCGAGCGGTTCTGGCGGAACAAGAGAATGTGACTCCCGAGAAAATCACGCATGAGCTTGCCGCCATCGGTTTCGCTGACATGGGCGACTACATCCACATCGGCCGGGACGGGTTGCCGGTGCTCGACCTGGGCGACGTGGACCCCGCGAAGCTGCGTGCCGTGGCCTCGATCAAGACCGACGCGAAGGGTAACGTGTCGTTCAAGCTCCACGATAAGCACGCGGCGCTAGTCACTCTGGCGAAGACCTTGGGGATGCTCCCGGGTGATGGGGTTAACCTCACGATCAACGCCCACGACAGCGCCAAACTGGCCGTTCTCAGTACGGATGACTTGCGGAGGGCACTTGATGAAGGCGTTTTTTGACAACCAGGCGGACACTGATGCGGAGGAAGCAGAGCGCCCACGTCTACGCGAAGTTCGCACGCCGAGCGAGTCCGACGAGTGAGCACAATTTTCAGCCATGTGCTGTTTTGATGCCGCCCTCCCCCCAACGCGGTGATCCTTCGACTCTGGTATTGATGTGTGGACTCCCTTTTTTTCTCGACGGAAAATTCTGGAAAAAATGTTCGTAGTCAAACCAGAGTTCAGCGAATCCCGATGTTATCTCTTGAATATAGACGTATAAGCAGTACGAGTGGGACGTGAATAAATATCCTCAGCAAACGAGGAACGATGCTATTCTGCCCCCGACGCTGAGTTCTGATAGAACCGAAACAATCAGGTTGAAGGAGGCCGTCGGACTAACATAACGAGTGGTACAGGTTTTTGGGGCAGGTCACTCGCAGGGAGGGAGAACCGGTATCGCCTACCCAGCTTCGCCCGGTAGAAAGTTGTCGATGAGTGAGGCGCAGCGGATGATTGCCTGTTCGGAGTCAAAGCCGTCGCAGAGGATGACCATGTTTCCGACTATCGCCCAGTCCTGATATGTCGGACCCGGTGCTTGCCGCGATCCGCCGCTCGATACGTCGGTGACTCCACGGGCTTGCCAGCGGTCCTTCACGCCTTCGGTCCAAACCTGCTCATCACGCTTGGTTTCGAACTCGAATCCGGTGGCATCTATTGCCATTTGCTTTCCGCTGGACACGGCGAGATCGTGAGATGCATAGAACCGAATTTCGTAGTCGTGGCGTTCGTAGGGGTCCAGTCCCCAGAAACCCCTCCAGGCGTCGAGCCCGTCGGGTAGGCCTTCGACGTCGTATTGCTTGTTGGCTTTCAGGCCGAACGTCTTGAGATCTTCGATCGTGTAGTTGGCGGGAGCGGTGCGGATCTGAACGAAATTCTCGGCATCTTTGGCATCGCTGTTGCCACAGGCTGCGAGGGCGAGGGTGGCGATGGCGATCGCTGAGATCAGCAGCGCAATTCTTAGAGTTCGAGCGTTCGTATCAAGCATCTAGCGGGCTCCTAGGGAATGTCAGTGAGTTTCGACAGTATAGGTGGTGGCTGGTGAGAGCGCAGTGGATTTTTAAAGGCAGCCGACTTTGCCCCCTCTCCCAGCGGGACAGGGTTGGGGTGAGGGAGACATGGTGGCAGAGAACTACGATGTGCTGCGGGAGATTCGTGCGCCGTCAACGTCAGTTCCAACCGGTCATATCTCCCTCAACCCTTCGACGAGCTCCCACCAGATCCCTGTGCTGAGGCTTAGCGACTATTTTCCAAAAGTTGTTATAGCTCCGAACTCATCTAGATCATTGGAGAATTCTTCTACAAACTCCCTGCCAAGCCCCTTATCAACCATCTCCGTTATCCAGTACTCGTAAAGCTTTTTTCTCATCAATTGAGCTTCTGTCCATCGATTATCGTAGAGTCTTCTCGTTAGCCCCACCAGTGGACCTGAAACTTGTCCTAAACCTTGTACAACTGAAATTACCTCTACGACGTTGCTTGGAGTGACATCAGCGTTCCACTCGCCAGTATCAAACGCGTTTATTTCAATTTCGTAAATTTCGCTGAGTCCATTTTTAATTGGTTTTAAATCGTCAGGGACGTTGGGCATAGCCAAATCAAACTTTATTACGTTCAGCTTTTTACGAACATGATCTAAATTAAACGACTCCAAGATCAGGCCGCTGAAATACGCATATGGTGTTCCACCTTCCAAACCTTCCGAAAATGTCGTTAAGGCTTTCCATTCGCTATCAAATTTCAATAACGTATTTGTTGTCCTGATGTAATCGTCATTAGTAGATACATCGTTGCCTGGAGCTGGCTCCTCAGATGGTTGAATTACGCCATACGGTTCGCACCCAATTCCATCCTGATCCCGATCGAAACCGTGGCGGTCACTTCCCACAACCTTGAAGTTTTTGAATCGGATTTCTCCGCAGTCCAGATCGGGCGGATATGGCG
>CAVOCL010000072.1:0-8118 GCA_963694185.1 Dehalococcoidia bacterium | reverse complement strand
TTCTAATTGGCTGACTTCAATCGATGACTCTGACTTGGTCGGGAGCGAGTTTGGTGGGCCCTGTGGGGATCGAACCCACGACCTGCGGATTAAAAGTCCGATGCTCTACCGCTGAGCTAAAGGCCCTTCAAACTCGACTATCAATCGTACGACAGCATGAGCGCAATAGGGAGTGCATAAATGCACCAGTTGGCGGATTGGTTGCGGAGATTGGAACTTTGAAGATTGCATCACAGCCGCACAAAGCGACTACGCCCATCTCAAAGTCGTCACGGTCGACCTGAGCAACCAATGTCATCCTGAACTTGCTCCTAGTCCCGAAGAAATCGGTGATTCAGAATAGCGGTTGAACACCACTCAACATTGGTCTACAACGCTAACGTGGCAGCCTAACGCCCTAGGATGTTCCCTCACTTACGTGATTCTGAATCGAGTTCAGAATGACAATATCGACCGCTCCGCCTATCTGAACGTTCCACCTCTCCCCGCTTATCGGACTAATATGTCGCCAATCACGAGCGGCGTTACTCACGCCGTTCAAGAATTGCCCTGCCCACGGAGGCTTCGTTGACGACTACAGACCCAACTACTCGCAAATACGATCTACTGCTAAAAGGTGGGCGGGTGATCGACCCCGCCAACAACATCGATGGCCAATTCGATGTTGCGACATCGGGCGGTCACATCGCCCTGGTCGATAAGGACATCTCCCCTGCCCTCGCCAGAACGGTCGCCGATGTTTCCGGTCTGGTCGTCACGCCCGGTCTGGTCGACCTACACGCCCACTTCTACGGCTACGACGGTGCGATATTGCCCGACGCCCACTGCCTGCCAGAAGGCACTACGACAGCGGTCGATGTTGGCGGTTCGGGTCACCTGACATTTGATGATTTCAACGAGTTCGTAATTGCTCCGGCTAAAACCAACGTGTTCGCACTGCTGAACATCGCCGGAGAAGGCATGGTGGGTCAGCCCGAGCAAGATCTTGAAGGGATGAATCTCGAGCTAACCGCTGCAAAAATCGCTCAGCGCTCGGACATTATCGTTGGCGTGAAAGTTGCGCACTACATGGGTCCAGGGTGGGAACCACTCGATCGTGGAGTTCAAGCAGCCGAGGAAGCCGGCGGCTATGTGATGGTCGACCAGTCGCCTATCCACACTCGGCCGATGAACGAGATGATGCTTGAGCACATGCGACCCGGCGACATGGTGACTCACTGCTACGCGCTCAGCAAGCCGATGACCGATATCGACGACAAGGTGAAGCCGTACTTCTTCGAGGCACGTGAGCGTGGTATTCAGTTTGATGTGGGACACGGAGCCGGGAGTTTCTCGTTCCGTATCGCCAAAGCGGCTATCGAGCAGGGATTCTTACCCGACACGGTTTCAACCGATATGCATCGTTCAAGCATCCTAGTGAATCAGGCCACGATGCCCGAGACGATGACGAAGCTACTGGCTCTTGGCATGGAGCTGCCAGACATCGTAAAGCGATCGACTTGGGATCCGGCGCAGGCAATCGGGCATCCAGAACTGGGTAATTTGGGACAAACGGTTCCCGCCGACATCGCAGTGCTAAACGTTACTGAGGGTGAGTTCGGATTGGTCGACAACGGCACTGGGAACCGAGTTTTCAAGACTGATAAACGGATTGTTTGCGAGATAACTGTGAAAAATGGGCAGGTTGTGTGGGACAAAAACGGTCGGACCCGTGACGACTGGACATCAACTCCTCCAACCAACCCGAATCTCTAATTAACAGGTATCCAATCAAACATGGTGAATCCGAAATACGATGTGATCGTCGTTGGCGCTGGTTCGGCCGGTGCGGTACTTGCAACCCGGCTATCTGAGGATCCAGCTCGTAGCGTGCTGCTGATAGAAGCGGGACCCGATTACGCCAACTTTGACGAGCTTCCTGATGAGATCAGGCAGGGTCACGCCACGGGTACTGATTTAGCTGTCGACCCGTCTGGAATCCACAACTGGGCGTTCACCGGCAAAGCCACACCGTTGAACACGGACATGCCGGTTCCACGAGGAAAAGTTACCGGCGGAACGAGTGCGATAAACGGGCAGGTTTATCTTCGAGCAATTCCTGAGGATTTCGATTTTTGGGTTGCGGAAGGCAACGACGAGTGGTCGTACGACAAGGCGCTGCCGTCGATGAAAAGGCTGGAGAACGACCTTGATCTCGACGATCGGTATCACGGCAACGAAGGGCCGATTGCCGTTCGTCGGTACCAGCCCGACGAGTTGGTCGACGATCAGGCTGCGTTCATAGAGGCAGTAACAGCGGCGGGATTTCCGAGAACCGAGGACCATAACCACCCCGCTTCGACCGGGGTTGGCCCGCTACCGCTGAATAATCCCGACGGAATTCGGTGGAGCACAGCTCTTGGCTATCTGGTGATGGCGCGGGATCGTGCGAACTTCACGTTGAGCGCCGATAGCCACACAACCCGAGTTCTGATCGAAGGCGTTCGGGCCGTTGGAATCGAGTACGAAAAGAACGGGAAGTTACACCAGGCATATGCAGACGAAGTTGTTCTAAGCGCAGGCCCTATTGGATCACCTCATTTGCTGATGCTGTCAGGGCTTGGTCGAAAAGAGCAATTGGAAGCTGTTGGTATTGAGGTAGTTGCCGACATCCGAGGTGTTGGCCAGAATCTTCGTGATCATCCTTCGGTAGCCGTTAGGTGGCATGCTGAAGAAGACTTTCCAATGCCCGATGTAGAAACGGGACCGCAAAAAACAGCGCTTCGCTACACTGCGCGAGGGTCGGAACTGCGCAACGACATGATCACGGTGATGCGTTGGAATTCACTGCTGCGAGAATTCATGATGAGCGCGGGTCTGTATCTAGCGAAGGCGTCGGGTGAACTCAGACTGGTGTCTGCTGATTCGCATGTTCAGCCGGAACTCGACTACCACCTGCTGGACCATCCTTACGATTTAGAGAGGATGCGGGCTGGCGTTCGTATGCAGATCGAACTCGGTGAGCACCCGGCCTACCACGGAATATTGAAAAATCTGAAGGATCCGCTGCCCGAGCATTTGGAATCAGACGAAACGCTGAACGAATGGATGCTGATCCGAGCCAGTACGATGCACCACATTTCTTGCACGGCGAAGATGGGTGATGAATCCGATCCTATGGTAGTGGTGAATCAGTACGGTCAAGTTCACGGTATTCAGGGTTTACGAGTGGCCGATATCTCGATCATGCCCGACTGCCCGCGTGCCAACACGAACGCGCCAGCAATGATGATCGGCGAACGAATAGCCGAATTTATGATGAGGTAGCGGCTGGTTCGCCTACTACGAATACAGCTGGAATTCAGCGATTGGCCAGTACACGGACCAGGCGCGACCCACTAGCGAATCAGCAGAAACGAATCCCCAGTTACGCGAATCGACCGACACCCGGCGATTGTCGCCGAGCACGAAATACTCGCCATCCGGTACTTGAACCGGATAATCCTCGTGACGCCTCGCCGTCGATACGTCGACATACGAGGTTTTCACACCGTTCACGTAGACACTATCGCCGTCCAGATCAATCCAGTCGCCGGGTACCCCGATAATTCGCTTCACGAAATCGGTCTCGGATCCCGTTGGCGGGTGGAACACCACGATATCGCCGCGCCTGGGACCGCCGAACAGGTACCGATCGTTTCCGAACAGGCTGATCGAAGACTGGGTGTAAACGAACCGGTTGACCAGTAGGCGCTGCTCATCTAACAGCGTCGGCACCATCGACGAGCCTTCGATGAGGAAACTTTGCGTTGTTCCCTGCAGCACAAGAAAAATCACCACCGCAGTGATGATCGTCTCGCCTGTATCTCGAAGTGCTGCTCGCATGAACTTCCTTTGGGTGCTGCACCGTGAACTGCCTCGCTGGAAATTGGCCAGCGGAACAAGAATTTCTGAAGCAAAAATCGCTCTACATCAAATGTATCAAGCCATACCCCAGTTCCACGTAATCGCCAAGTAACGCTTTGCGCGTCGAATGCCGAACTGTTGGGTCACGAGTAGGATTGAGCCGCACGTTATTTCGGACCCCATATTGACCAGCTTCGACGAACAACGACTAATTCAGCTGACCCGCGATGGCGACTACGACGCATTCAACCGTCTTGTAGTCGAGTATCAAAGCGCTGTGTTTGCGGTCGTCCTGCGCATGGTTAGAAATCATGCCGCAGCCGAGGACATTACTCAGGACGCCTTCATTTCGGCCTTCCGAAAGATATCCAGCTATCGCGGCGGAATATTCCGTGCCTGGCTTTTCCGAATCGCCAAAAACGCATCTCTCGACTACCTGAGAAAGATCGCAAGGCGCCCCGAAACATCTATGGATGAAGACATCGTCTATTTCTCAGAAACTGTAAAAGACGATTCAGCCGATCCACTTGCCGACGCCCTGAACGCTGAATTGGCGCGCCTTATCGACCACTGTCTTGGCGGGCTTTCTGAGGATCACCGTTTTGCCATGGTGATGATCGATGTCGAGGGCTATCAGTACGACGAAGCAGCTGAATCGATTGGCGTTTCGATCGGCACTGTGAAATCACGATTAAACCGGGCCAGAGCACGAATGCGCGACTGTGTTCAAGAAGAACCGGAACTTTTACCCGCCTCAATGCGTCTATAAGACAAGGAGAAATAAAACAGAGTGGTTTTGAAGGTTCTAAATCGGCTTATTGGCCGTACAGATTCGAGTTCCGTCTGGGCAGTAAATGCGTACGTCGAGGGAAGCGCGTCCGACGCCGAGATAAAACTCGTCGAAGAGATGATGCGCCGTGATCCTGCGCTCGAAAAGAACCTCTCCACTCAGCAGGGCCTGCGTGATGTGCTTTCTAGGATTGAGCGTGTTGAAGCGCCTCAATCGTTTGCTGTAACTCCTGAAATGGTGGCTGCAGCAGAACGGTCGGAGTCGGGTCTTTCCCGACTTGCCGAATTGTTCGCTCCGCAACGAAGGTTTGCCATGGCACCAGCGATAGTCGCCGTAATTGCGGCTGTTGGTGTGGCGTTACTGACCATTGGCGATATCACCGGAACGGTTGATCAATCGGGTAGTGGCGGCGACGATTCCTTTACGGCAGCCGTGGCGGCAGAATCTGCAATGAGCTCTGGCGGAGGATCATCAGCTGATAGCGCCCCTTCTATGGAAATGGAAATCGTGACCGAGAGTGCTAGCGATGCTTCATCTGCAAGTGGATTTGCAGGTGCGGGAGCGGTTGCGGCAACAGCTGTTCCGGCCATGGCTGCTAGTGCGGTCGAGCCTGAGCAAGCGTCTCCCACCGCAACAGTCGCGCAAGAGGCAGCGCCTCTGGCGCCTCAAGAATCTACAACCGTGACGGAGATTGAAGCCGACACAGCCGTCACCGAGCCGCCTAGCATTGCTGCACCGGCACCGCTGGCAAAATCTGCCGCTGAAGATACTGAAGCGTCTTCGGCTGAAAACGCTGCGACTGAGCTGGAGTTAACGAGGAGTTCAGGCTCATCCGATTCGGATGTATCCACTGACGACTTGGTTGAGTTTGGCGTCGGCGGGGGCATTAGCGAAGATGCCATTACGAATTCTGGAATTGGCGATGGTGTCTTAGAAAGAGCAGCTGATGGCGCTCCTGAAGATGCTGCCAGTGGTGCTGGCAACGGCATTTCACTGCCTTTGTGGCAGCTTCAAATCGCCCTCGCAGCCCTCGCCGTATCAGCGATCGGCGCATGGGCAGGACTCAGAAGGGTCCGCGGCGAATAGGCGCCGCTGGCGCGTCATGAGCGGGCAGCGAATCGCCCCGCCTCGTCCTGACACGTCATCCCGAATTCGTTTTCAGGATCTAACGGCTGTCGGCCGCAATCGGCCACTCACGCCAACAACGCAGCACCGACATCTCCTCAAAATTCCACATGGAACAAAACAACCCCTTCCTACGTCATTACTTATAACAACGACAAACCGTTCGTCGGAAATTCGATCAGGCAATTAATTCTGGAGCGGGGTTCAACAGCGAACACCCACCCCAAAAAAAATACTTACTAAAAGGACATCAGTCATGAGCACAATAAAATTTCGAAGGCCCACAGCATGGCTGCTTGTGGCTGCAATAGCGGTATTTTCGCTGGCAGCAGTCGCATGCGCCGAAACAGTTTCCAACACAGAGGGAACTAACGAAGATTCACCCGTTATCGGCGCACCATCCGGCATTGTTGGAAACGTTTCGAACGGCTCGACCGGATCAGTCGCTGTATCTAACAGCGAAGTGGTCGCCAGCGGATACGACAGTGTTGCGGGGAGCCCAGCGATTGCACCGGCACCATACGGAGCACCAGTTTCCTTCGGCACGTCGATTTACGCATCCCAGGGCGGATCAACCAACTCGGGAATCTGGGTAACCGGACAGGCAACAATTGAAATCCCGGCTGACATTGCGCAGGTTTCAATCGGTGTTGAATCTCGAGAAACCACCGTTTCCGAGGCTCGCCAAAACGCAGCCGAAGCAATGGACAGCGTTCTTGAAGCAATCAAGGAACACGGCGTATCTGAAGACGACATCGTGACGACGAATTTCAACATCTACCCGCAGACGGTTTGGGTCGAAGTATCCGACTCTCTGGGTCGACACAGCGAGCCACGAATCACTGGCTACATTGTTAGCAACACGGTTCAGGTGACAGTACGAGATATCGACAACTTGAGCCCAGTAGTCGACACCGCAGCAACAGCTGGTGGCGATCTGGTGAGGATCAATTCGATCCAGTTCACAGTCGACGATTCCTCGGTCTTCGGTCAGGAAATTCGCTTAATCGCAGCTGCAGATGCACTGGCCAAAGCCAATGTGTACGCACAAGCGATGGGCGTAACCCTTGCTCAGCTTGTTTACCTGACCGAAATCGGAAGCTCGGTTCCGATGGCCACTTCAGCACCGATGATGGAAATGGCAGCGATGGACGGTGCATTCAAGTCCTCGCCAATTTCTGCTGGTGACGTAAACCTTTCGGTCACGATTCAGGCAGTGTTCGCGATCGCTGGTTAGTGAATTGGCGAAACAACGCCACTAAAAATTACGAAAAGGCGGATCTCCATTTGGGGTCCGCCCTTTCTTTTTGCCCGTTATCTCGCAGCAACCCTTACAATCTTTTCTGGCTCTTATGGCCTCTGGGGCCGTTCACAGCAACAACGTAAGGGAAGTTCGCATGGTCCTAAGCGACCGATCGATAAGGGAAGCAATCGAAGCCGGCACTATTGGGATTGAACCCTATTCGGATCGAGACGTCCAGCCCGCAAGCGTCGACTTCCACTTGGCGAACAAAATTCTCGTCTTCAGAAACTCCACTTTGCCCTACATAGATCTGCGCAAAGAGGTCCCGAATCTGACTGACGAAGTGGTGATCAAAGATGACGAGCCATTCATGCTGCATCCTGGTGAATTCGTTCTTGGTAGCACGCTGGAAAAACTGACCTTATCTAACTCGTTGGTAGCCAGAATCGAAGGTAAAAGCTCGCTTGGACGACTTGGTCTGATGATTCACTCGACAGCAGGGTTTATCGATCCCGGTTGGTCCGGCAATCTCACGCTGGAACTGGCGAACGTTTCCAGGCTCCCAATCACGCTTTATTCTGGAATGCGTATCGGCCAGATTTCATTCCAGATGATGACGACTGAGGTCGACCGGCCTTACGGTTCGAAGGAACTCAGCAGTCGTTATCAGGGGCAAGATTCGCCAACCGCCAGCCGTGCTCACCTCGACTTCGACAGCCACATCAAGCGGTCGTAGGCCCGGTTGGCAATGAACAGTTCGCTGAGGTGTCGCTATCGGTAACCCACTAGATCGAGCACTCGAACTCGCTGAACAGGCGAAGGGTGGAGTAGCGCCACGTCCGCCTGTTGGCGCAGTGGTGGTTTTAGATGGCGAGGTTATTGGCGAAGGAGCCACCGAGCCTCGGCCCGGCCGGCACGCAGAACCAATTGCTATTTCTCAAACTGGTGAAAAGGCCAGAGGCGCAACTCTCTACTGCACGCTCGAACCTCACGCCTTTCAAGGTGTTGCCCCGCCCTGCACCGACGTAATTATCGCAGCAGGCATATCTAAAGTCGTCGCACCGCTTGAAGATCC
>CAVOCL010000071.1:0-8131 GCA_963694185.1 Dehalococcoidia bacterium | reverse complement strand
CCCACCTGGAAGAAGCGCTTGGCCAAACATTTGATTAGGAGCAACATGAATACGCGACAACTTGGAAATAACGGACCCGAAGTTTCGGTGATTTGCCTCGGCGCGTGGCCGCTCGGCGGGGGCATGGGAGTCATTCCCGATGAACAGGCCATCGCCACGATTCACGCGTCGCTAGATGCCGGTGCAAACTTCATCGATACCGCTGAGGGTTATCGCACCAGCGAGGGTGTACTTGGCAAGGCGATTCGAGGTCGTCGCGACGATGTGATTTTGGCTACCAAGTTGAGCGGTGATCATTCGCTGGATCATATGACGTCGGCCATAGAAAACAGTCTTCGTTCGCTGGGTACCGACTATGTTGACCTGTACCAGCTGCATAGCCCTCGGCCAGATACGCCAATTGCGGAGACGATGTCGAATCTTGAAAAGCTGCGAGACGCCGGGAAAATCCGCTATATCGGCGTTTCGAACTTTTCGGGCGAGCAGCATAGAGAAGCGGCTCAGCACGGGTTCATCAGCAGTTCGCAGCCTCGCTACAACATGCTTTATCGCCAGCCTGAAGCTGACGTAATTCCGGCGTGTGTTGACCTGGGCATCGGGGTAATTCCACATTCTCCGCTGGCGAAGGGAATGCTTACTGGCAAGTACAGGCCGGGCCACGTATTTCCGAGTGACGATGAGCGGGATGGAAAACCGGAATTTGAGCCAGACGTATTTGTGCCTGCAATGAAGGTTGTGGAGAAGTTAATCGCCTGGGCTGGGGATCACGGACACGAGGGTGCGCAGCTGGCAATCGCCTGGTCATTGGCGAATCCTGTTGTTACAAGCTGCATTGTTGGGGCGAAAACTCCCGAGCAGGCGGTTTACAATGCCGCCGCCGGGGAGTGGGAGTTGTCGGCCGGCGACATGGCTGAGGTTGCCGAAATTCTTGGTGATTATTTGCTCACGGTTTAGTTGAATAGGTCTCTTCATATCTTGAAAATAGAGAACGGATAAACATGATCGAAATCAGCGTTGCAACATCGTGTCTAAATAGTCCGGAGTCGCCTCGGTACGCCGTTGAGTGGGCTATCGAGCACGGGTTTAATGGCGTCGAGTTCAACGCTCCCGAAATCTACCTGTCGAAGCAGACGTTGGTGGATTTGAAGTGGATGTTCGAAATGTCGCAACAACACGAACTGCGCTACACGCACCACTTCCCGCCTTCGGCTCTGCCGGGTTCGCATGTACCGGCCACAAGAGAGCGTGATCTGGAGGATTTCAGCCAGGAAATTTTCGTTGCTGGCGAACTTGGTGTTGAGGCGATGGTGCTTCATCCGGGTCGGTTGCATGTGCCTGGCGTGGAGCGTGAAGACGTTTCGGAAGAAGACCGCGCTGTTTCAATGTCGTACTTCATCGATTGGGTGAAAGATGCCGCTGTAGAAGCCGAGGCTGCGGGGGTGATGATCGGGCTTGAGAACATGCACTACAACCCCGGATGGGTTATTCGTTCGCATAAGGAACTGGCCGATGCTGTCGATGAGATCGATAGCCCTGCTGTGGGGATTACGTTCGATACCGGGCACGCGTGGGGATCTGGCGGAATAGACGCTGGGATCGAGATTTTTGGCGATCGAATTAAGCATGTTCAAACACACGATGCTCGGGGCCCTGAGGGCGCAGGTAACGTGCGGGATCAGCACATGGAGATTGGTACCGGGTTGATCAATTGGACGTCGGTTGGCGAGCTGGTCAAGTCACGTTTGAAGACCAAGCCGTTTATCGTGGCGATGGAGACTTCGGCTCGTTCGGACGATCGAGAGGATCAAGCGCTGCGCAGCCGAGATGTTTTGCGAGGGTTGTGGGGGTAGCGGGTGACGATTTGGACGTCCTCGTGCCTGGATCTCTAGAGGCCATGACACGAGGACGCTTGATGAGTTCGGGTATCTAGGCCGCTGAGTGTTCTTTCAGGTAGGTTGCGAACGCATCGACGGTCATGTTCCAGCCCATGAGCATTCCGCCCTGTTCGTTCATTTCCATTTGCTCGACGCTATCGTGAAGAATCAATATCGTTAGCTTGGTCTCTTCGCCCTGATCCTCGAAGATGGCAGTCACTGTGACCAGATTCGACGCATCGCCACCAGCCAATTCGGTCCACACGATCTTTTCGCCCGGCACGATCTCGATGTAGTTGTTTTCAACTGCATGCTCGCCGTTGCCGCCCGGCATTTCCATGAACCTCCAACGGAGAAATCGCGTTCGACCGTTCTGGTTGTGACCATTGAAGGTCCCCACCATTCGTCGATGTGTGCGTCGTCGGTCCAGGTTGCGTAAACAAGTTCACGTGGGGCATCGAATACTCGTTCGATGACGAGAGTACGTTCAGGATGCGGGATTGTTGTCATGAGGGGATGTCCTGCTGATTCGGGTCGGGGTTGAACGGTTCGTGCTGTTGTATATCGGTCAGATAGGCATCGAGACGATCGAGTCGTTCTTCCCAATGCTGTCGGTAGTTTTCAAGCCAATCATCGGCATCTTTCATTGGGCCGGCGTTGAGCTTTCGAGGTCGCCACTGGGCGTTCTTGCCTCGTGCCACCAATCCCGCGTTTTCGAGAACTTTTAGGTGTTTTGAAACGGCGGGCATGGTCATGTCGAACGGTTCGGCCAGTTCGGATACGGAAGCCTCGCCCGATGCCAGCCGCGCAAGGATCGCCCGGCGTGTCGGATCTGCTAGAGCTGCGAAGGTTTTCGAAAGCGTGTCTATTGGCATGTATATAACCGTACGGTTATATACATGCCAATAAGTAAAGTACAGGCGCTAAAAACACTAATCGGTCGACATTAGTACTTCACCCGCCATTGTTTCGACGCGATCGAGTCGGACGATCACTGCAACGCCTTTGCGTTCGGCGTCGCGGTCGAGTTCAGCTTGAACGGTTTTGGCCATCACTTCTTCGCGTGCGTCGTCGTTGCGATGAACCTCTGCCTGGCCAAAGAACTTCCACGCCTGCTTGTTTGCGGGGTTCCTGTAGAGGACTACGACGTGCGGGTTTGTTTCGATATTTTCTGAGCCTTGTCGAAACGTGCGCTCCCAGTAGGCGAGAGAATCGTCGCCGTAGTTCATCACGCTACCTCGATAGCCGATTCCCGGCTTACCGTCGGCCGAAGCGGTGGCCACGATGCACGGTACTTTGTCTGCGAGCGCGCTGTTGACGGCGGATTTCATTTCGTCGGTTAGTTGAATCACTAATAAAGTCCTACAGTTTTTGAGAGATCGGAATTCGCGGGCAGGATATCAGCGCTGACGTAATGTGGGTTTCGCGTACGGTTGACCGGTGCTAGGATTCCGGCGAATCGCAAAATCGTCACCACTGGAGTTTTCACCACATGCCGCAGACACACGAGATCGTCGCAACGACCTATTATCGAACTTTTTCAAAGTCGTATCCGGTGCTGGCGACCATAGCGCCGGGCGATACGGTGATTACTAAGACGCTTGATTCGGGTGGGCAGGATCTTCACGGTGAGCATTTGCACGAGACTGGTAATCCGTTGACGGGTCCGTTTTACGTAGAAGGCGCAGAGCCGGGCGATTCGATTTCAGTTGAATTGAAGAAGGTTCGGTTGAATCGTGACTGGGGCTACACGTCCGTTCGGTTGGGCTTGGTGGCGCTAACGCCGGAGCATGTGGCGGAGGTGTTCTCGGACGACTACAAGATGGATCTTGTGCGGAAGGATCGATCTGATTTGCTGCCGTGGGACATTGATCTTGATCGAAACGTTGTGAGTGCTCGGTACCCGGAAAGTCCGGGTCAGGTTCGAGAGTTCGCTGCGCAACCGATGCTTGGGTGTATTGGGGTTGCGCCTGAAGGTGACTTCACGCCGACGTCGGGTCCTTCCGGTTCTTATGGCGGAAATATCGACTACAACATGATTCGTGAAGGGTCAGTCGTGCATCTTCCTGTGTCGCAATCCGGGGCGTATTTGTACGTTGGCGATGGCCATGCGTTGCAGGGCGATGGCGAGCCGCTGGGTAACGGGATTGAGACTTCGATGGACGTTGAGTTCGTGGTTACGTTGCACAAGGGGCGAGCGTTGACCATGCCTCGTGTTGAGACCGATGACTACATCATCAGTCTTGGTAGCCAGCCCGAGTTCGCCAGCTCCCTGAACCGAGGACTTCAGCTGGCGACTACCGACATGGTGAAGTGGCTAGCAGCCGACTATGGATTCGAGGATTGGGCGGCGCATACGTTGGTTGGCATGGTTGGGCAGTTTGACGTGGTGACGGTGGCGGGTTCGATGGCATTGCGGATTCCGAAGGAGCATTTGGGGTAGGGGCTAGATTGGCCGAGAATATTCGTTTGGCTATGGTGACTATGGAATTCAATCGGTATCTGATGGGCGCGAGTTCTCGAACGTTTTTGGCTGGGTTGGATTTGGCGACTATGGTGTTCGACAAGCGGACCACAGCGATGGATCTTGAGCAAATGCACACGTTTACATTTCGATCAGACGAGGTTGAGCATCTGCTGAACGGCACTGCGCCAGTTCCCGTTCCCAACTACTGGGATTACCGTGGGAACAACCTTGTTGAGAAGGTTGAGGGTAGATCGAAATATGGCGGCGAGGGGATTATTGTTGAGTTCACTGCTGGGGAGTTAGAAGCACCGGGAATCGAGTACGAGTTTTTCGACGCCTCTCCGCTAATGTTTGGTTTTACGCCGGGGGTGGCGCGGGTTTCCAACGTGTATCGCCTGACACGGACGAATCCGCTCACTATTGCGCAGGTAAGTATTGAGGATCTTGCGCTGTAACAAACAGCGTTGCTGCTGCCGGTTGCTCTGGGGTGGTTGGCCGGGTTAGGTTAGCCCCGGGGAAACGTCGTTTAGAACGAATAAGAATGGATAGGAAAATGAAGCTTGGACACGTAGATCACATCACGCTGAACGTTACCGATATTGTGGCGGCGACGGAGGCCTTCAAGCAGTTGGGCCTGACGGTGGAGGGATCGCTGGATGACGGCGATATCGTGATGCTGACGGACAACGATCCGGAACGTCCGTTGCAGATTCAGCTCGACACGATTCACGAAGGCATGGAGCCGGGCCTGAATCACATAGCGTTCTTCACCGAGACGGTCGAAGATGATGCGAAAGAGATTGAGGATATCGATGGCTTCGAGGGTCGCCACGAGGCGTTTTACCAGTCCCGATCGGGTCGAACGATCTTCTCGTTCGACGGGCCCGACGGGGTAGGTCTTCAGCTGGCTCGCAAGGATAAGCGGGGCGAGTACGAGGACTTCCCGCTTTAGTCGTCGGAGGCGGAGCAGCACACACTCAGCTTATTTGGGTCAACGACGTGGTTGGGATGACTGAAATTAACCTGTCATATATCGAACTCGTGAATGGTCCAAAAATCGCTTACGCGTTGAATGGTCCGGACGACGGGCCGTGCATTTTGTTGAGTCACGGGTGGACAGGTGGGATTCATGAATTTTACTCAGTCATTCCCGACCTCAATACCGCTGGGTGGCAAACACTCGCGATTCGGATGCCTAGAGACGAGACTTCGGAGAGTTTTTCAGAGCTGAGCTCATATTCGATGATTGCTCTGGCCGACATGTATTACGACATAGCCGAGCGTCTCGGAGTTGTGCCGGTTGTGGTGCTCGGATTCTCGATGGGAGGAGCGATCGCTGACGAGTTTGTGCTTCGACATCCCGACGATGCTCGCGCGTTGATTGTTCTGGGGAGTGCTGGTTTTGATTGGGTCGACGAGAAGGCTCAGACCGACATCGATGAGGCTGAACCAATCGTTTTTGATGAGGGCATGGAAGCGCACTACGATATTTGGAAACAGCGGACGGATTCCGAGGCCAACCGAAGTTTTGACGAAGCGGAACTGGCCAAGCGCCGGGCCTGGTGGGCTCGCACTTCACCCAATGCTTATGTTGGTGGCCTATACGGTTTACGAGACAAGCAGGACACACTGCAGAAGCTCGTTGCGCTAGCGAAACCGACATTGATAGTTCATGGTCACGGGGAAGAGGATTCGATTATCGAAGCGTCGATGAGAGCTTCCGAGCAGATTCCATCCAGCGTTCTTCGAGTTATCCCTAACTCAGCTCACTTTGCCCAGAATCTGCTCCGGGCTGTGTTTCCTTCTTGGCATTTCTTCCCCCTTCATCAACCAGAGTTTCTAACATTTACTCTGGTCTACTTATTGGGGGGCAGGTCAGGAGGGGTCAGGCATTACATTCACAATTACCGAAATTTGGCTCACCATTGGCCGAGGACCAGAAAAGCCGCCCATAAGAGGTTGACTGAATGTAGGCACCAATTTTTGGAAGGAATGCGATTAATCTAGGAATTCCGTGTAGCGATGCGACAAATTGATTTGTCAGGAACTTTACCCGCCTCCTAACTCGATATGATTCGCTGATCTCCTCCGGCAATAGCCTATTTCCACCCACTGGTTGGACTGCGCTCGCCCCGGAGTTGGCGTGGAGAGAAATGGTGCAACTACCCGTTCCCAACCAAGATCCGGTAGACATCCTTCTCCGGTTTTAGCATTCGTTCGAAGCCGTCTTGGATTCCCTTCTCCAACGGTACTAGGGCGGAGATTAGGGGTTTTACGTTTACTGAGCCGTTGGCTATTAGGTTGACGGCTTTGTGGTAGCCGCCGGTGCTGGTGGCGGAGGAGCCCATGATGGTTTTTTCGCCCATGTGTGCTCTGCCGAAGTTGAGGGTGGCATCTTGATGCGAGAAGCCGACGATGACTACTCTGCCGCCTCTGCGAACCCAGTTAGCGGCGTCTAGGCCGGTTCCCGGCGCTCCGGCGGTCTCGATGATCACATCAGGGCCATAGCCGTTGGTGAGGGCGGGCAGGAGTTCCCCTGGGTCAACGTCGTCCGGGTTCAAGGTTTCTATCGCCCCAAGTTCTTTTGCCAATTTCAGAGATTGTTCGCGGGGGTCGATTGCTATGACGTTGAGTCCGGCGGCTTTGAGGACCTGGAGGGTGCAGAGTCCGACGACACCGCATCCGATTACGGCGGCAGTTTCGCCCACAGTGACTTTCGCGTTTTCGACGGCGTGAACGGCGACGCTGGTGGGTTCGGCGAGGGGGGCTTCTTCGTTGGTCATATTGTCGGGCAGGGGGATGCAGAGGGAGGCGGGCCAGACTCCGTACTCGGCTAGTCCGCCATCGTCGGAGAATCCGAAGTTGCGTCCGTTTTCGCAGAGTTGCGCTGTGCCTTTTCGGCAGAAGAAGCAGGTTCCGCAGGTGCGGACGTTTTCGACGGCTACTCGCGTGCCCACTTCGAGGGTGCTTTTGGGGAGCTTGGATCCGCGGCGTGGGTTGGGATTGTCATCTTCTAATGGCGGTCCGATTTCAACTACTACGCCTGCGGCTTCGTGTCCCTGGATGTGCGGTCTGCCGCCCCAGTTGAACATGCCGTGCTGCCACATTTCAATGTCGGTTTGGCAGATGGACGTATACGTGATTCTGAGTAGCACTTCGCCGGGTGCGGGTTTTGGCGTTGGGTAGTCGGTTACGTATCGGAGGTCTTGTTTGCCGTGAAGAACGATTGCTTGCATTTGGTGACTAGTCACTTTTTCTGTGTGGGGGCGTTGTTGGCTGGGATGAGGGATGAGGTTGTGTGGGGCGTTTTTGTGGTGCTTGGCCTAGGTGGACTATGAGGACGTGGCTATTTATGGCAGTAAATGGTTGATTTGCGGTGGTCTATTGTGAGGGTGATTTCGGGCTTTTGGGGCGGGTGTTCTGTGCTTCCGCTGTGTTGGGTGGGCGTTATAGCTCCAGGCGTTTGGCTCCGGGCGTCATCGGATGACTTGGTCGCGAGCTGCAGCGTTGGCGTTTAGCTCTGGGCGTCCGAGGCGGACTTGGTCGCTGGCGGGTATGCGACGCGGCCCTCTAACTCCCCTGGTCCGGGGGAGGGCCGTTATTGCTGCGCCTGTTGCCAGATGGTTCTCGTGCCTATGTGGGTGAATCCGGCTTTGCTGAACAGGTGCTCTGAATTTTCGCCCGGATTTGTGATCGCTGGCAGATCGGGGGCTGTTGTTAGTGCTCGGTGGACGAGGGCGTTTGCGCAGCCGTTTAGTTGGTGAGCTTCGTGGGTGAAGAGGGTGTAGAT
>CAVOCL010000070.1:0-8251 GCA_963694185.1 Dehalococcoidia bacterium | reverse complement strand
ACGGACTATCCGAACCAGGTGAACAATTCGCTTTGCTTCCCCGGATTATTCAGGGGCGTGCTTGACGTGCGAGCTTCGACGATCAACGACGAAATGAAGGTTGCCGCAGCAAAGGCCATCGCAGGAGTGATTCCTGACGATCACATTTCAGAGGATTTCATTATTCCGAGTGTGTTCGATAAGAACGTGGCCAAGCGGGTTGCCAGAGGCGTGGCGAGAGTTGCGCAGGAAACTGGCATAGCTCGACGTCGCCAGCGTCGTGGTGACGAGATTTACGCGGCATTCAAGTCGTAGATCTGGTTGTTGCTTCCGTTGCTAATCACATTCGTATTTAGGTTTGATCGCTGCCGATGAAAATTTCGATAATTGGTGGCGGCATTGCTGGCTGCTCGACTGCTTACTATCTGTCGCAGGACGGTCACGACGTAACGCTGTTCGAACGTGATTCACTGGCTTCGCATGCTTCGGGATTCGCGCTGGGCGGGATTATTCCGGTTATTGGCGGATCGCGACAAGATGCGTATGAGGTTTTATCGAACTATTCGATCGGACTGCATCGTGATCTGTCAGTCGAGCTGGCGAATGGTGTCGGCAACGGCACGATGAACTTTGAGCGCAAGGCCTCGGTCATGCTGGTTCGCGACGGAGCTCAGGCTGATGCGATGCGTCGGGTTTACGAATCGTATGCTGACGACTTTTCATTCGATGTACGGTGGCTTGGGCTTGGCGAACTGAGCCATATCGATGCACGTATTTCAGGTGACGTTCTTGGTGGTTTGTACTTTGGTGAGGCGTATGAGGTCGATCCTTATAAGCTGACGCTTTCGTTGTGGCAGGCCGCTGAGCAGCGGGGCGCTCAGATGGTGAATCGTGAGATAACGGAGATTGCCGTTAGTGGTGGTCGGGTAACCGGTGTGGTTGCTGGTGATCAAACGTTTGAGGCCGATGCGATTGTGGCTGCTGCTGGGCCGTGGAGTTCGCAGTTGCTTGCGGGTGTAGGTGTGGATGTTCCGGTGTCTCCCCTTAAAGGACAGATACTTCGCCTTGATGCTCCGGGGCCGCCGATGAAGATTTCTCTTTGGTGGGATACCGACTACGCCACTTCGAAGGACGATGGGTTGCTGTGGGTTGGAACCACCGAGGAAGAAGTGGGTTTCGACGATCGGACTACGAATGCTGCTCGAGATCGGATTATCGGGTCGGCTGTTGAGATGCTTCCTTATTTAGAAGACGCTGAGCTTGTGCAGCAGACGGCGTGTTTACGTCCTATGACGACCGACAAGATGCCGATTATCGACGGTGATGCTGGCCCTGAGGGTTTGGTGATTACTACGGGTGGCGGCCGTCAGGGTATTGCGCTTGGGCCTGCGATGGGCATTGCGGCAGCGGCGTTGGCTGTTGGTGCTGAATCGCCGGTGGATATCAGAGGATTTTCGCTGGCGCGATTTTCTTAGTTGGCTACGCTTTTTCGTTTTTTGGCGAGATTCTTCGCGTGCTTTTTAACGAGGGGAATTCAGATACTCATGTTTGGTCAGGCGTGAAATTTCGTTTCGGAGAGTTGTGGCATCGTATTTTCTGTTCGCAAAACCATACGACGTGTAGCCGATCAAGCTGTTGAGCTTGCGCAGGTGACGCTTGCGCCGGGTTCGGCCGGGTTGGTTTCTGAGTCAGAGTCGCGGCAGTTGGCGTTTGATCTTGAGCGGAAGCCTGTTGGGAAGCCGACTGCGGCGAATGTTGATTTGCTGATTCGGGCGACGTTGGATTCGCATGAGGCTGGGCTTGAGCTTCCAGCAGTTCGGGTGTCGGGTCGTATGAGACGGACTTTGGGTTCGTACATGCCTTCACGTAAGCAGATCGCTATTTCATCTCGATTGCTTGCCATGGGTGAAGAGGACGATATTCGGCAGGTGGTGCTTCATGAAGTTGCCCACGCGATCGTTCATGCTCGTTGGGGCGATAAGCCGAGTGCGCACGGTCGGGAGTTTCGTGCGGTTTGCGGTGAGATCGGTGCGAAACCTCGGCGGTATGTGGATGTGACTACGGAGCAGTGGCAGTCGCAGGTGCGGTATCTGGCGAAGTGCGGCCACTGCAAAGTACTGATCGTGCGTAAGAGGCGGATGCGATCGGTGCGTTGTGTATGTGGGCTGAAGCTGTATCCGAGAACGTGGCGAGCGGTTGCTAGGGCTGAGGATGAGAGCGGTGATTGGGTGATGCTGTAACTAATCCGGTTGCAGGTCGAAATTTAACCCTCGAACGTTGTGATTA
The DNA here is from genome assembly GCA_963694185.1 of Dehalococcoidia bacterium. Lineage (GTDB taxonomy): Bacteria > Chloroflexota > Dehalococcoidia > Lucifugimonadales > Lucifugimonadaceae > Lucifugimonas. The sequence goes on along the minus strand of CAVOCL010000070.1, from coordinate 5,986 downwards.
ATGCTGGTTGGTGGTAGCTTTAGACGTTAAGAACTGAATATTTGTGGGCCTTTAAATCCAGTCCAGTGAGGCTGGCAAGGGAATCCGCTTTGATGCCTCTGCTTGCAGCAATATGCTGCACGAGGTTTCTTCGCACACATGTCACGCAACTGCGTCACCGATCCTTGTCAGCACGGCAAGGATTTTTTTGCGGGTTTTTTAGTCCGGGCGTGCATTCGCACTTGGGACTTTTCTCCCCCTCTAACTCCCCCGGTCCGGGGGAGAACCATTTGGGCTCAGGATGACATATGGAGCAAGTGTGACGAACGAGATCGGAAGGGTTCTGCTTACGCAGGACGATATTAGAAGGGCGATGACGAGGATTTCACACGAAATTCTCGAACAGAACCGTGCTTCTACCGATCTTGTTTTAGTGGGTCTCCAAACACGTGGCGTGCATTTGGCGCGCCGGCTTGCCGAGATAATTGAACGCATCGAGGGATTTGCCCCTGTCGTGGGCACTCTCGATCCACGATTGTGGCGAGACGACCCCGATGTGGCTTCGGCCCAACCGCTGCTCCCAAGCGATATTCCCACGAGCGTCGATGGCAAACCCGTCGTGCTTGTGGACGATGTTTTGTACACAGGTCGCACGATTCGCGCTGCGATGGAGGCTTTACTGGACTTCGGCAGGGCGAGTCGAATTCAGCTGGCTGTACTGGTGGATCGTGGTCACCGTGAACTTCCGATTCGGCCCGACTTTATTGGCAAGAATATTCCCACTGCGCGCGGCGAGCGTGTGCAGGTTCGAATGACCGAAATCGATGGTGATGACGCCGTTGTACTGGGACGTGAGAGCTAATGACAAATCCGACGACTGTTGCGACAACAGGTGCGAAATCTGAAGAAGAGACTGCGCAGCTAGCTCCGAAAGAAAATGCGGCTTTGCCGCCTCGCCAGCACCTGCTTGATCTGGACGATCTTTCGGTTGCCGAAATCACCGATCTTCTAGACAGCGCTGAAGGCATGCTTGAGATCGCTGGTAGGGATAACCGCAAGACCCCGGCACTACGCGGCAAGACCATCATCACGATGTTCTTCGAGAACTCCACGCGCACACGCGTGTCGTTCGAGCAGGCGGGCAAGATTCTTGGCGCCGACGTTATAAACGTGACGGCTTCAGCAAGCAGCGTTTCGAAGGGCGAATCGCTGCTCAATACGGTGAAAACTTTGCAGGCGATGCAGATCGATGCACTTGTTGTAAGGCACCCGCATTCAGGCGCACCGTACTTTATTTCTAATCACACAGATGCTTCGGTAGTGAACGCCGGTGACGGCACGCACGCTCACCCGACGCAATCGCTGCTGGATCTGTTCACGGTGCGAAGTCACGTTGGCGAATTGGCGGGCAAGAAGATCGCAATCGTTGGTGATGTGCTTTACAGCCGAGTGGCACGATCGAACATTATTGCCTTCCAGAAGATGGGTGCTGAGGTCACGGTTTCGTGTCCGAACACGCTGATTCCTGACGAATGGCAGTTGGGTTCGACGCTTGGCGAAGAGACCGGTTTTGGTGGCCTGAAGCTGGCTCGCAACGTTGACGAAGCGGTTGATTCTGCCGATGTCGTGATGGCACTCAGAATTCAGCAGGAACGTCAGGAAGCCGGGCACTTGCCGAGTCTTCGTGAGTATTCCGAACGATGGGGCATCAACTCACAGCGGATGGCGCTGGCTAACGATGATGCGCTGCTGATGCATCCGGGTCCGATGAACGAGGGTGTTGAGATTTCGAGTGAGGTTGCTCACGGCGCTCAGAGCGTTGTTGAGGAGCAGGTGAGGAACGGTGTGGCGGTGCGGATGGCGGTTTTGTACACGCTTTGCGCACCGGGTAAATCGAGTCGGCTCGCCGACAGTGATGAAGCACAAAGCTAGAACGTATTAGAAGGAAAAGGAAACGCACTTGGCAGCCAGAAAACTGGCAATAACAGGCGGCAGAGTGATCGACCCGGCACAGGGAATCGATCGGGTTGCTGACGTCCTGATTTCAAACGGGAAAATAGTCGAAGTTACCGAGAATTCATCGGTGACGGGCTACGCTGACTACGAAGTGATCGACGCTTCGGGCAAGATTGTTGCGCCGGGTTTTGTCGATCTTCATACCCATCTGCGCGATCCAGGCCAGGAGTGGAAAGAGACGATTGTCACTGGCACCCAGGCAGCGGCATACGGTGGATTCACTACGATTTGCGCAATGCCGAACACCGATCCTGTTCAGGATTCGGCCGCAGTTGTTGAAGATGTGATGCGCCGGGCTGCAGCCGATGGCGTTGTTCGGGTGTTGCCTATCGGTGCAATTTCAGTTGGACAGCACGGTAAGCAGTTGGCTCCCATGGGCGAGCTTGCTGATGCCGGAGTGATCGGTTTTTCCGACGATGGCAACCCGATTGCCGATGCAAACCTGATGCGTCAGGCATTGAAGTACTCGGTCGAACTCGGACTGCCGATCATCAACCACGCCGAAGATAAGAAGATCGGTGCTGGCGGGGTGATGAGTGCTGGTCTAGTTGCAACTCGACTTGGTCTCGCGGGCGTTCCTGCTGAAGCCGAAACGGCGATGGTCGCACGTGACTTGCAGCTCGCTGATCTGACGAAAGCTCGCCTGCACATCCCACATATTTCTACAATCGGATCGCTGGTGGCATTGCGTTCAGCCAAAGAGTGCGGAGTGAATGTTACTGCTGAGGTCACGCCGCATCACCTGACGCTCAACGACGAATGGGTGTTTGGGTTGAAGGGCGAGATTCCTGCTCAAGTGGGATCCGAGGCCTACGACACGAACACGAAGGTGAATCCTCCGCTGCGAAGTCGCTCTGATGTCGAAGCAGTTATCGAGGCGCTGAGCGAGGGGCTGATCGACATCATTGCCACCGATCACGCACCGCATGCTGCTACCGACAAGGTGTGCACATATAACGAGGCTGCGCACGGGATCAACGTTCTTGAAACGGCGTTTGCTTCGGTGTTTGCGCTGGTTGATGCAGGGAAGATTTCTGTCGGGCGACTGATCGAATCGTTGACGGCGGGTCCGGCGGCGATATTGGGTCGTGATTTGGGGTCGCTGAAAAAGGGATTCTCAGCGGACGTTACGATCATCGATCCTGGCAGCCAGTGGCTGGTCATTCCGGAGGAGTTCGCTTCGAAGAGTGTGAATACGCCTTTGCGAGGTGTGGAGCTTACGGGGCGTGTGGTGACAACGATTTATCAAGGAGAGACCGTGTTCGATCTGCAGAGTGGTGCCATTGGCACGTTTTCCGAGGGCGTGAAGGCTGGAGCTGGTCAATGAGTGATGTGCGCGGGAATATGTACTTAGTGCTTGAGGACGGTTCGGTTTTTCCGGGTCAGCGTTTGGGTGCCGAGGGCGAGACGACCGGTGAGGTCGTGTTCAACACGGCGATGACCGGCTATCAGGAGATGCTGACCGACCCTTCGTATGGTGGTCAAATTCTGGTTCCGACCTACCCGATGATCGGCAACTACGGCACGAGTGAGGCTGATGTTGAATCGACTCGGATTCAGGTGAACGGCTTCGTAGTTAGAGAAGATTGCCCCGAACCTTCTCACCCGCTTTCCGAAGGCACTGTTCACGATTATTTGCTGGAGAACGGCATTCCGGGAATCTCGGGAGTCGACACACGGGCGATCACTCGCAAGCTGCGTTCGGCCGGTGTGATGATGGGGATTATCACTCCGAACGAGAACGTAGAAGCTGCGCTGGCGACCCTGGCGAAGGCTCCTCGTTATGGCGAATTCGATGTGGTTAGCAACGTGTCTACGAACGATATCTACGCGTGGAACGGTGATGCCGGGGAACGTTCACGTGCGTACTTCGACCTACGTGGTCGGGCGCGTCAGGGTGGCATGGGCATCGACGTTGAGCGTGGAATTGGTCAGCATGATCTCGGCGACAACTACATGAAGGTTGTGGTCAACGACTACGGCGTGAAGCTGAACATTTTACGTTCGCTGCGTGCCCGTGGTTGCGAGGTGATTGTTGTGCCTGACGATGCGACGGCCGACGATATTCTGGGGCATCAGCCGGACGGCGTGATGCTTTCACCCGGACCAGGCGATCCTGAACTTTTGGATCGTTCGGTTGCTACGGCTAAAGGCCTTATGGGCAAGGTTCCGATTATGGGAATTTGCCTTGGTCACCAGGTGATTGCTCGGGCGTTTGGTGCTTCGACATTCAAGTTGCACTTCGGACATCGTGGTGGAAACCAGCCGGTGAAGGATTTGGAGTCGGGTCGGGTTTACGTGACGGCTCAGAACCACGGTTATGCGGTTGATCCTGCTGGACTTCCTGATGAGATGGAAGTTAGCCACATCAATTTGAACGACCAGACGGTTGAGGGCCTGCGCCATCGTGATCTGCCGATCATGACGATTCAGTACCACTCTGAGGCGTCGCCGGGTCCGCACGATAGCGAGTATTTGTTTGATCGGTTTGTGGGTTTGATTCGGGCTGGTGCCAATGGCACGTTTTCTGAGACGTCGGGGGTTGTTGGCTAGCTAGAACGTGGGTTTGGAGGTGAGCGATTTCACCCTCACCCCACCCCTCTCCCCAGGGAGAGGGGTTTTTGTTACGGACAGTAGTACAGGTGCCATTGGCATACACGATTTGGAGACTTGATTGACGAACGGCGCGGTTGCGGCTGAGATGCCCAAAAAGGTACTGGTTATTGGTTCGGGTCCGATTATTATCGGGCAGGCAGCAGAGTTCGACTATGCGGGCACGCAGGCCTGCCGATCGCTTCGTGAAGAAGGTGTCGAAGTCGTGCTGGTCAATTCGAATCCCGCAACGATCATGACCGATGAGGACATGGCCGATCGCATTTACATTGAGCCGCTAACAGTGCCGGTGCTCGAACGAATCATCGCCCGAGAACGACCCGACGGCATTCTCGGAACGATGGGCGGCCAGACCGGACTGAACCTCGTTGTCGATCTTGAAAAAGATGGCATTCTCGAGAAGTACAACGTCAAAGCGCTTGGCACATCGGTAGCTTCGGTCGAGATGGCTGAAGACCGTGAACAATTTAGGGATTTGCTTGCACGCATTGGTGAACCGGTGCTGCCATCGTTCGCTGTGAACACCGTCGAAGACGCCGTTGAATCCGGTCGCAAGATCGGTTATCCCGCGGTCGTACGCCCTGCCTACACGCTTGGCGGAACCGGTGGTGGAATTGCATTCAACGAAGACGAACTGCGCAAGATCGCAACTGGCGGAATCGCTGCTTCTAAAGTAGGACAGGTTCTCGTCGAACAGTCGTTGCTCGGCTGGAAAGAGATCGAGTATGAAGTGATGCGAGACGGCGACGGAAACGTCATCACGATCTGCAACATGGAGAACCTCGACCCGATGGGCGTCCACACTGGCGACTCGATCGTTGTGGCCCCGAGCCAGACGCTCAACGACAAGGACTATCAGCGTCTTCGCACTGCGTCGATGAACATCATTACCGGCCTGGACATTAAGGGCGGCTGCAACGTTCAGCTCGCCTATCGTCCTTCGACGATGGTTGCTGACGTAGTTGGTGAGGGAGCCGGATACGACGAAGAGGGCTCGATGTACTACGTCATCGAAGTGAATCCTCGTGTCAGCCGTTCTTCGGCTCTGGCATCGAAGGCGACCGGCTACCCGATCGCACGAGTTGCAGCCAAGATAGCACTGGGCAAGACGCTCGATCAAATTTCAAATGCTGTAACCCAGAAAACTACAGCCGCCTTTGAGCCAGCGCTCGACTACTGCGTCGTGAAAATCCCGCGCTGGCCGTTCGACAAGTTCCCGGGCGGCGATCGTTCGCTCGGAACCCAGATGAAGGCCACCGGCGAAGTGATGGCGATCGACCGTACGTTCGAAGCAGCACTGCAAAAGGCAGTTCGCTCGATGGAAAACGGTCGTGGATCGTTGCTGTGGGAGAACCCTGATTGGGGTGGCGAGGGTCCA
>CAVOCL010000069.1:0-8254 GCA_963694185.1 Dehalococcoidia bacterium | reverse complement strand
TCGAGAATCGGAGTGGCGTACGACGTGCCGCCGTTAGCGCCGATAGCTTCGTAGCCGAGGTCGTCGGACATTATGAGAACAATGTTGGGTCGGCGGTTGGCGGGCATTTACGATTCTTTCTGTAGATCTGCGTTGTTGGCTGGCTGCGTTACCCCCTCTCCATGGGCAGATGGTTGGGGTGAGGGAGAATTCCTGATGCTGAAATTAACTTCCGCGCTGGCGAAATTCCCCTCTACCTAACCTTCTCCCCAGGGAGAAGGGACTGATCGCAACTACTTCAAATAGTTCAGGGCGTTGAGGATTAGCTTCTGGAACTCGGGGTGTCCGTGCGATGACCCTGCGTGGCCGAGCGCTATGTTTGCAACCCTGCCTGCGCCAAACTGGTGGGTCCAGCCAAGCGGTTTTACTTCGTCATCGACTATCCCGTGCATGAACACGTCGATACCGGGCTGAATGTCGAGTCCGCAGTAGCACTCGTCGTATGTCCAGAAATCTTCTACTCCCGCAGCGATCGGGTGATCGCGCTGATCGATGTAAACCTGGAACCAGCCGAACGGTGGGTGCCAGCTTTCGCCAAGAACCCAACCTCCGCCGGTGATCTTCTTGGTTTCCGACCAGTCAGGACATGACGCTGCTGAAATATGAATCGAAAGCAGTGATCCGCCACCTGCTACGTAACCTTCTAACCCACCACGTTGTGCTTCGTTGAGATCGTTTGAGGTAGCCGGCTGTCGCAACGTGTTGAGCACGATTGCGTCGAATCCGGAAAGATCGCCAGTCAGTTCGCTCGCCGATTCTGAAACGGTTATCGAATGGCCAGCTTCCTCAAGAAACGCTTGCAAGACCGGGGTCGATTCTTCGTAAGGGTGATTCCCACCGGTGATTAATAGCAAGTTCATTGAGGATTCTCCAAGTAGTTGCGGTGTCTAGGAACCTAGTAGCGGATCGGTATCGGCCTGTGTTTGTGTTTGGGCCTTTGCAGTTGCAGGAGCCGAAACTTCAGATGAAGAAGTATCGGCAGTAGCAGGCGAAATTTTGTTAGGCTGGGCGGCTTCCCACTCTTGACGCCAGATTTCCATGAGTTTGAACTCATAGCCGTCGCGCTTCACTTCTCGCACGTGCAGAAATCCTGCTTTAGCGAATGACTTTTGGGCCCTGAAATTGTGGGTGAGAGTGTGCAGATAAACCCGGTCGAGCTCGGTCGCCGAGAAGATGCGAGCAAGCGCTGTTCTTATGACGTCGGTGCCATAGCCCTTGCTCCAGTACTTGCGATCGCCGATCATGATTCCCAGTTCACACTGCGACTTTTCGGTGTTGATGTCGTAGTACATGCAGTTGCCGATGTGGCGACCATCGAGGGTTTCGATTGCCATGCGCACCGACCATGGCGACGGGTAGTTCACATCGTCGCGGTGGTAGCGCAGGTACTCGGGGTACGAAAGGGTTACCGGGCGCGTAGCATCGAGATCGGCCAGTTCTGGATCAATACGCCATGAATAGTCGGCTTCAGCATCGTCCATCGATTTTGACCTTAGAACGGTCAGTTCACCGACGAGACGAAGATCAGACGTCGCTTCCTGCTCGGCCTTCATAAAAGGCCACAGCTTTTTCCAGGACTCGCGCTTCATTCCGATGGGTCAGCCTCTGTGATGCTTCTTTAATGTCGATCCATTCAACATCATCGTACTCATGATCGTGGTTCGATGTATCGCCGCCAATGTACTTCATTAGGTACCAGTGAACCGTTTTATCGATACGAACCGTACTGTCGTTGTCATATGGAAGGTCGCCCAGTGTTTCCCCGGCGGTTCGGAAGAACGAATAGTACGTATCGTCGATAGCAGGCCCGGTTTCAACCTGCAGCCCAGTTTCTTCGGCAACTTCCCGTGCTGCCGTTTCGGCTACCGATTCGCCTTCCTCGGGCGTTCCTTTGGGAAGCGCCCAAAGCGACTCAGCGCGCCTGTGACACAGCGCCACGTAAAGTATCTCGCTGTTATTTGGGTCGGCGCGCAGCACCACGCCACCTGCCGACCAGCGGTCAATGGAATGATCTGTTGTGCGTTGTCTTGTCATTACGTGAAACTATCGTGAGCAAATGTTCAGAATATGTGAGCGGATTCTAAGATTGGTGATGCTTTCGGTCAAACGCCAGCGAGCATAGTTTAAGATCAACTTTGAATAGAACCGAAATTCACCCCCCAAACAAATTGACACCGAACTGTTCGAATTCGATAATTGTTCGTCGGGTATGAGCATCACATTGACAGTTCGCAACATACGCTTACATCAAGTAAACGAAACTCGCCATCGTTCGGCTGGAACGACGGCACACAATATGCCAACTCAATATTTAGTGCGAGAGCTGAACATTTCAGATAGATATAGCCGCATTACTGTCGAATAGTAATAGCGGTTTTTTTGTGCCTGAATTATATTCGTCAGGGCGAAACACATAAGAACTTGCTACAGCGCAGGTTCGGAACAGGATAGTACAAATTGGATAAGAAGGACTTCGTCATCCGATTCGCCGGTGAGGGCGGACAGGGACTGGTCACATCCGCCGACGCTCTAGCGCGAGCGGCCGCTCAGGCCGGTTACTTCGTGCAGACCCACTCGACGTTCCCATCTCAGATCATGGGTGGCCCGGCATCATCACAGGTGCGAATATCAACTACACCGGTTTTGAACTCCGGCGACGGTGTCGATGTACTGGTTACATTGAACCAGTACGCCTACGATCACAACAGCCAAGATCTCAACCCCGGCGGTGTAACGGTTTACAACGCTGAAGAGTTCGATCTGCCCGAGGGCGGTCACTACTTCGGAATAAAAGCCGATGAACTTGCCAAGTCGACCGGAAACGCCCGTGCGGCAAACATGGTTACTATCGGCGCCGTGGCAAATCTGATCAATTTCAATCTTGAAGAGATCGACGAGTTCATCACGACGCGGTTTACCCGAGGACGCCCCGGTGACGAAGAAATCATCAAAGCCAACATTGAAGCCGTACGTCTCGGTGTCGATGTAGCAATGACTAGCGGATTCAGCGTTGGCCAACTCGCCCCGCCAATCGAACCCGACTATACGCAGATCATGATTACCGGTAACGCCGCTCTTTCGATGGGCGCTGTGGCAGCCGGAGTCGATTTCTACGCCGGATACCCGATTTCCCCGGCAACCACGGTTCTAATTTGGATGGAAAACAACCTGTGGGGCGAAGGACGATTCGTTCACCAGGTTGCTTCTGAAATTGAAGCGATCAACGCTATTCTCGGTGCCGGATTCGCTGGCAAGAAATCGATGACCGCTACCGCCGGTCCGGGATTCTCGCTCATGAGCGAAGGTCTTGGACTCGCATGGATGGCCGAGATTCCGCTGGTTGTTGTAAACGTTCAGCGTGGTGGACCCGCAACCGGACTACCGACCAAGTCGGAACAGTCTGACCTCTACACCAGCATGCACCCGGCACACGGCGATATCAAAATGCCGGTTCTGGCTCCTGGCACTATCGAGGAATGCTTCTACGCTGGAGCCCTCGCAACTAACTGGGCCGAGCGTTATCAGGGTCCTGTCGTTCTCGTTTCCGAGTTCGGCCTTGCCGAGCGCGGTGAGAACATCCGGCGTCCCGACCTGAGCAATGTCAGTGACGAGAACCGAGCGACTGTCAGCGAAGGCGGTAGCGGGAAACGATACGACTCGTGGGATGGTTCGACGCCACTTCCGGGTATGCCGGTTCCCGGTGGACCTGGCGCATATGTAGCAAACGGTTCGGAGCACGATGAGATTGGTGACACGACTCACCTGCCTCACCACCACGTTCGCCTGATGGAACGACGATTCAAGAAGCTTGGTCTTCTTGATGGAGCTCACTATGAGATCGAGAATACCGACGCTGATGTCATCATCATGCCGTGGGGCAGCTCGAAGGGACCAGCCCGTGAGGCCTACGACAGGCTTCGAGAAAAGGGTGATAACATTGGGTGGCTTTACTCGGTAGCGCTCAACCCGCTGCCTGAAGAAGTCCTCGAAGTTCTGAAATCTGGCAAAAAGATTCTCGTTCCTGAGCTAAACTACCTAGGTCAGTGGTCGTCACTCCTTCGTATGGAGGGTTTCAATGCCGAATCGATCACTCAATTCACCGGCTTGCCATTCAGGCCGGCAGATCTTGTGGAAAGTATCAGCGAGCGAATAGGAGCTGGAGTAACAGCATGAGCAAGCGCAATCCTGAATACGATTTCGCGTGGTGCCCTGGATGTGGCGACTTTGGAGTGCGACGAGCACTTCAGGTAGCTCTCGAGGCATACTCGGTGGAACATGAAGAGCCACAGGCGAACAACGTTGTTGTTGCTGGTATTGGTTGTTCTGGAAACATGGTTCACCTTGTTGAAGGCGACCAGCCGTTCGGTATCCATGGCATTCATGGCCGAACGCTTCCGATTTCATTTGGTGTGAAGCAGGGCAACCCCAAGCTGAACACGGTTGTTGTTGCCGGTGACGGTGACTTCCTTTCGATCGGTGCTGAGCATCTTGGCCCAGCCGCCAACCGAAACGTGAACGTTACCGCTGTCATTATGGACAACGGTGTTTACGGCCTTACGAAGGGTCAGTCTTCACCGACCACCGAATTCGGCAAGGTCACCGTTTCGACCCCTCTTGGCAAGATCGAAAACCCGATTTCACCGCTGAAGCACTACTTGTCGCTCGGTGTTTCCTACATCGCTTCCTACTACTCGAGCAAGCCTCGGGTGCTGGCCAAGGTGATCCAGGAAGCAATGAACCACAACGGGTTCAGCATTGTTCACGTTCAGTCTCCTTGCACCACATACAACGACACGTACGACATTCTGAAGGGCAAGCCAAAGGAAGGGATCAAGGGAATCGCATACGAGATTCCTGAAGAACACGACCCGACCAGCGAGCAGGACGCCACCGATCTGCTGAGCCGACCGGGTATTCCTTTGGGCCTTGTTTACAGAAACGAAGGCATGTCGATGCAGGACCGGTTTGAAGAGCTGCAGGCTCGTGCACCGAAGCGAACCAACGACGAACTACTGGATTCATACCTGTTGAACGTTTAGTTCTGTAATAAATGCAAACGAAAAAGCCCCGCCAAGTGCGGGGCTTTTTTTGTGTCGATAGATTCCGTCACATTTTCGTTCTGAACTTGATTCAGAATTACTTAGGGTAGGAAATGAACGTAGGAATGCTTTAGACACCAGGTTTGGTCAAACGATCGTGGCGGTACACACGTGATACTGAATCAAGTTCAGCGTGACAGTAGGCGGTGGATCAGCGTGACAGTCAGCACCACGATAAACGCTATTCCGCGTTAGCGCGTTCTTTTACGTACTGCTCAAGCGAGTCTCGAAGTTGGATACGACCTCGGTGGAGTCTTGCCTTCAAAGCCGAAACCGAAACTTCAAGACTGTCGGCTGCTTCCTGATTCGAAAGCCCCTGTACGTCGCGCAAAATCACGGCCACTCGCAGATCTTCAGGCAGGAGACTAATGGCGGCATCGATACGCCCACCAAGCTCGCTGTTCATCGTGGCAGCCACCGGCGATTCTGCCCAATTGCTCGAAGCAATATCAGGTCGGGCGTCTTCTTAACTGTTCGAGATAGTCCGCGATCATTTGGCAATAATCTCGAATAATTTGGAGAACACCGTGAGCGGCACACTGTCGTGGATAGATAAGTTGATCGGCCGGGATGAGAACCACTCTCCCGATGATCCTTGTGGTCAGGGCATGGGCGATTGCAACGACGTTCTCGACAACGGTTCGGACTTCATCGACGGTGAAGCCCCTTCGAATCTGACGGCGCGTATTCGCCATCACCTCGGCTTCTGCGATGACTGCGATGGTTGGATGACCAGCCTTGCGCAGACAGTTGGCTTTGTTCGCCAGGCACCTCAGCACGAAGTCCCAGAATCGCTGAAAAAGTCGATTGGCAAAATAGCGGACGAATAACAACCGCTGACCGGTTAAACCAAAAACGGCGAACTAATCGCCGTTTTTTTGTGTGCCTGCATTTAGCCCGGATCTACCCGAGACGATCCTGTTGGACTGGCGATTCGGATTCTTCCTCGATAGGGTCAGGAATTCGGAAGTATTCCTTATGTTTTTTGTGGAAATACATGCTGTGCAGAAGAATGGCAATGCCAAGACCGGTTAGTCCGTACACCACGTTAGGATCGATGTTCGAGTTTGGCCTGAACGCCAATCCGATGAACATGGCGTAACCGACAATTCCGCCCCACAGGCTGGGATGGTCGAGTTTATTGTTCAATACCGTGGCAACCAGTGTGCCAAGAGCCATCGAAGCGAGTACGGCCAATGCAGCGATGCCCATCGATGCGCCCATCAGCGTAATAACGCCATCACCGCCCTTGAATTTCGTGAACGGCGAGTTCCAGTGACCAGCAATGGCTGCGGTGGCGGGCACCAGAAATTCGAAGCTGTCGAGGCCAAGTTGGCGGGCCATCAAAACTGCCGTTAGCCCCTTAGCCCAATCGAGTAGTGTGACAACTACGCCCTGTTTGCGGGAGACACTCCGCCAGATGTTCGTTGCGCCGGCCTGCCGTGATCCGACATCGAACACGTTGACGCCGTTGAGGCGACCTACCGTGTAAGCAACCGGAACTGAACCCAGTGCGAACGCAATGGCTGCGGCAAGTACAAATGTGTTGAACGTAATGTCGGGGCTCATGGTGGTGATACGAATTGTAACAGCGGAGAAACTTTTACTGTTTTAAGTTGTCGCCAGTGCAGAACACAGACGCCGGAACTTGTGCCAGTTAATACGCACGGTACAGGTGGGATGGGTTCACAATGGCGGGCTATGGCTGAAAATGGCGAGCAGGCAATCGAATCACCTGAGCAATCAAATCCTCAGGGCGCGAGTTTTATCGACTCGCTAAAAAATGGTCCACTGCAGCGTTTTGTGGCAGCGACCCTTTTCTGGGGTACCGGGCATCAACTGATTAATGTTGCTCAGGGCTATCTACTATTTGAACTGACCGATTCAACGCTGTGGCTGGCAGCTCTCGGAGCAGCGGTTGGCATTCCGAACGTAATCGTTGGCGTGATGGCCGGGGTGCTTGCCGACCGAATTCCACGCACACGGTTATTGAAGATTGGATCGGTAATCGCAGGGTTGCCGATGTTGGCAATAGCGGTGCTTTACGCAACCGAGACCCTCGAGCCGTGGCATCTGGTAATCGCGGGTGCTTTTCAGGGATCAGGACTTGCGATCGACTGGATATCACGGTTATCGCTTTTGCCAGATGTTGTGCCCAAGGGAACGCTTGTTAGGGCGATATCGCTCGATCAATCGGTGTTCAACGGCGCTCGAGTCGCTGGGCCTGTACTTGGTGGTTTCGTACTCGCTTCATTCGGCGCATCGGCTGCGTACGGTGTCGCGGCGGGCCTTTTTGGGCTTGCGTTCATTACCTACACAACGTTCAAGCCTGTTGCCCAAATAGCACGGGTACAGAGCGCTGGAGTTGTTCAAGATCTTGCCGAGGTCGTTCGGGTTATCAAAAGCAACTCGATTCTGCGTATGAACCTGATGTTCACGTTTGTGAATGCGCTTACGCTCGGTGGACTTGTTTTCATCCTCCCAGCTTTCGCCAAAGATGTTTTCAATACCGACGAAACTGGACTTGGCATTCTGTTTGCGGCTGTGGGCACCGGTGCAGTTGCCGGAGCGATGACGATGTCGTGGACCGGTGGAATCCGCAGGGCCGGCCCGGCGTTGTTGGTCACCGATCTGTTGTTCGGTGGATTCGTGATGGTCTGGGCGCAGACCGGCAACATGCTTGCTGCGCTGCCGTTTGCGTTCCTGCTCGGTTACTTCAACTCCGTACACGTAGCCCTCGGTATCGCAGTAATCCAGTTCAGCGTTCCGGCTTCCGTTAGGGGACGAGTGATCGGCGCCTACGAAATCGCATGGTCGGGGTTTCCGCTTGGCGGGCTTGCCAGCGGTTCACTGGCGGCGATATTCGGACTCCGCGTTTCGCTGACGATTCTAGCGGTTGGGCTGATTGTGTTTACGCTGGTTGTGGCAACCGTGAGCAGCCAGTTCAGGAACAGCCGGATCGAAAAAGGCTAGGGTGCGGGATGGGGAGCGTGTTTGTCATTGCGAGGAGGCACGACGTGGCAATCAGCGTCTCTGAGCAACGCGACGTTCAATCTCGCAAGAGCTGGACATTGGCGAGATTCGTGTGGGAATGCCAAGTGGTCGAGGATGTTCAC
>CAVOCL010000068.1:0-8342 GCA_963694185.1 Dehalococcoidia bacterium | reverse complement strand
CAGAAGCCAGACCGGCCAATTCGTGGGTAGACCGCTGGTCGTCACTGGGTAAATTTCAGGTGTTTGCTCTGTAGAAACCACAGGGCGAACTGGGTGTGGACTCACAAGATAGGTGCTAGCCGCCCCCACTTGACTGGGTGTCGGACCGTGGTAACTTCTGGTGTCTCGGTCTTCCGAAAGACCACCACTAGGGACCCGGTGAAAAGCGCAACAGACGTTGAGCCCTCACTCACATCCCACCGGTCAGATACCGGAAGGCTGAAGGAAGGTTCGAAGGCTGGAGAAGGCGACGACTCCATGATCGGTGCGATCGGAATGATGGGCTAGACATTTCCCTTGCCCCACAAAGGCAACTAGTCGAGCCACAAACTGACCTCTCAGACGTAAGAAAGCCCCCTCCACCCACAGGGGGCTTTCTTCGTTATGGCGTTAGCTCCGGGCGTCCGAGGCGGACTTGGTCGCGAGCTGCAGTCTCGTCTGAGCCTGGCGTCGTCGAACGACTTGGGCTCGCATGTCTGCGACACGGCTCTAACTCCCACGGTCCGGGGGAGGACCGTTGGCTCGGGGCGTCGTCGAACGACTTGCTCTGCTTGGTCCTCACTGTCATCCTGAACTTGATTCAGGATCCGTGGAAAACGACCACGGTTTCATATTCGCGCCAGAAGCAATCGATCCCACTGTGCGTACGCATCAACATCACGCGGCTTCACCAGACACCGCCACCCCCGGAATAGATCCTGAATCAAGTTCAGGATGACAAACCTCAGAAAAAGTTCCAATGGCACTTACCAGGCTATTTCGCCACCGTCGATTACTAGCTCGGTTCCGGTTACCCACGCTGCTTCGTCGGACGCCAAATAGAGAATTCCGTAGGCGATATCGATTGGCAGTCCTAAACGTCCCATCGGAGTCATCGCCAAACGAGCGTCACGGATCTCTTTTTGCGAGTGAATATCTAGTGTCATCGGGGTATCGGTGAATCCGGGATGCACAGAGTTCACTCGAATGTTCTCCGGAGCGTACTGAACTGCCGCTGCCTTGCTGAAGGTTCGCGCCGCGCCTTTCGAGGCGTGATATGCGGCTCCGGCGGGCGATCCCACGATGCCAAATATCGAAGAAACGTTGACTACCGATCCGCCGCCGTTCTTGCGCATCGCCGGAATTGCCGTCTTGGTGCCAAGCATGATCGCCGTCGAGTTCACTGCGAACACGGTGTCCCAGTTCTCGACTAACGTGTCTTCAACCGTCGCCCTGCCCTTCACACCCGACATCCCGGCGTTGTTCACTACGATATCGAGCCGTCCCCACTTCGCCATCACTTCTGCAACAACCTCGACCCAACGGCTTTCTTCGGTAACGTTGAACTGGCGATAAATGGCAACTTCGCCGTTCATGTTCAGCTCGGCTTCGAGAGCGTTGCCTTTGGCGTCATCAATATCGGCGATCACTACTTTGGCGCCTTCTTGGGCGAAAAGCCGTGAAGTAGCCTCGCCGATGCCCGATGCACCGCCAGTGACGATGGCCGTTTTACCTTGCAGTCTGTTGCCTGATGGCATTTTTGTTTTTCCTTGGTTATTTCGCTGAACGGTTAGGTGGAAATCATTGATCCCTTCTCTTTGGGGAGAAGGTTAGGTTGAGGGTGAAATCGGCGAGGGAACTCTACGTAAACATTAGGTTGAAGGTTGAAGCTGGAATCCTGGGCTGAGGCTGAATCCTACGTAGGCATTTCTCCCTCACCCCAACCCTCTCCCTAGGGAGAGGGGGGCTTAAACTCTCACACCCTACTCATCCACAACATTGTTCTTCAGCGCATCCGGGCTGATCTCCAAACCAAGTCCCGGTCTATCTGCGAACGGCTTCCACGTCCCGTCATCCCCGTACGGCGGCACCTCGGTCCACCAAACACCGTTGCTCTGCTCTTCGGCACCAAGTACTTCGACCACCTTCAAGTTTGGTGTCGCCATTGCGCAGTGCAGATGAACCAGTGAAACGGCGTGTGGAGCGACCGGAAGGTTGAACGCATCGGCCATCGCCGCTACCTTCATCCACTCGGTTATACCTGTTACCCGATGTACGTCTGGCTGAACGATATCGACTGCTCCAGCCACCAGCAAATCCCTGAATCCGTACTTGGTGTACTCGTGCTCGCCGGTCGCAACCGGAATGGTCGTTGCCTGTGAAACTTGAGCCAATCCGGGAATATCGTCAGCCAACACTGGTTCCTCGAACCACGCCACATCGAACTGCTCGAATATCTGCGACATCTTTATCGCCTGTTTGGCTTTGTAGCCATTGTTGGCATCGACGTATATTTCGACATCGTCGCCAACTGCATCTCGAACCGCGGCGAGTCGTTCGATGTCTTCTCGCTCCGACTGACCAAAATCTTTGGCAACTTTCATCTTCACCCGTGGAATGCCTCGTTCGACATACGCAGTCTGCTCAGCGACCAACTCGGCTTCAGAGTAGTTCGTCCAACCACCCGAACCGTAGATCGGAACGCTCTCATGGGCGGGTCCCAACAATCGATAAATCGGTTGGTTCAGCACCTTGCCTTTGAGATCCCAAAGAGCGATATCGATAGCAGCGATCGCCTGAAACGCCAGTCCTTTGCGACCAAACCCACGTACTCGCCAGAACATGTCCTGCCATAGCTTTTCGATCATGAACGGGTCTTGCCCAACGAGAATCGGACTCAAGTTCTCATGAATCACCTCTCGAATTGCGCGCAGCCCTGGTGCCATCCCGAGACCGATAACGCCTTCATCTGTGTGGATATGAACGAATAATTGGCTACGCCCTTTTGCAGTTGGATCGATCGTCGGAATCGTTGCATCCTGAATCACGAACCCGTCGGGGTCACGCAACATCGTGGTTTTGATCTCTGTGATTTTCATTTGGTTCCCGCCAAAAATTGTCTTCGTTCACTGGCCGACAGATTACCCCTGATGCGAAGAATTGGGTATTCGATAAATGTGTTTTTACTCTGCCCTTGACATCAATTGACAGTGCACGACAATCTCATTGGTCGTAGGCTCTTCAATCTAAATACATCGCCAGCTCCAACAATCGCTCCTTTCATCAATTCATGACCACGCCGAACCCAGAAAGCCCTAAAACCAAAAAGGGTGGCATTTTCTACGGCTGGTGGGTGGCGCTCGCCGGTGCGATGAACATGATCGTGAGTTCAGGGCCAACGTTTCAGGCTGCGAGCACGCTGTTCCGTGCTATTGAAGACGAGTTCGGATGGTCACGAGCAGTAGTAACCGGTGTAGCGTCATTTGGTCGCTTTGGCGGAGCGTTACTTGGTCCTCTCGAAGGCTGGATGACCGACAAGTTCGGAACAGGCAAGATGGTGGTGATCGGGTTCACTATCGGTGGACTCGGGCTGATCTTGTACTCCCAGTTACAGGGTCCTATCCAGTATTACGTCGCTTACTTCGTAATCTCGCTTGGGTTCTCGCTCGGTGGATTTGTGCCTTCGATGGCTGCCGTAAACGCATGGATGCCGCACCGTCGAGCAACGGCGATGGCGGTCGTCATAGGCGGATCTAGTTTGGGCGGAGTTTTCGTCCCGGCAATCGTCTGGGGGATAAATACGTACGGCTGGCGTGAAACGACGCTGGTAATCGGCTTGATAACACTCGCGGCTGGCCCTCCTTTGGCCTACATAACGGGCAAGCGAGCACCTGAATATAGCGATCTGATGGATCAGGTTGCTAAGCATGAAGAATCCAAGTCACAACGGGCAACTCAGCACGATTTCACGGCTAAACAGGCGCTAAGGACTCGAGCGTTCTGGTCGATATCGATCACCCACACTCTCACAAATCTTTCGGTCGGGGCGATCTCATCACACATCTACTTCGTACTCACCGATGACAACGCGGTAAACCTCACCGACGCCACTGCAGCGACGATCATTCCGATCATGGCGCTATCTGCGTTCGGGTTCCAGATGCTGGGTGGGTTCACCGGCGATCGCGTCAACAAGCGGACCATTCTTCCCATTCTCATCCTGATGCAGGGCGCTGCCCTGATCGTGCTAGCTCAGGCCGGCGACTATTTTGGTGCGCTGGCTTTTGCGCTCATTTGGGGATTGGGCTTTGGTGGACGAACCCCGATGCTGCACGCAATGCGTGGCGACTACTTTGGGCGCAAGCATTTTGGTGTAATTCTGGGGATGTCGGCTTTTCCGATGGCGATGGGCATGATGGCCACGCCGTACATAATCGGAAGAGTTCACGACAACACCGGTAGCTACGCAACTTCGCTTTACACGCTTGGTGCGTTTTGTGTTGCCGCCGCTCTGACAATTACTCTGGCAACAAAGCCGGCGACGCCAACGCGACAATAGTCACACCGGCGACCGTTGCCGCATCGTCTCCCGAACTTTATGCATCAAATAATTCAAGGTGCTGTCGGGGGAATCGCGAGCCGTCTCTTCGCTACCTCGGCAGCGTCTTTTCGAATTTCACAAGTACGTCACGACGTCTACGGAGCGAAACGCTGGCAAATTCACGACCAAGTTCAAAATCTCGCAACAAGCCGGGCTCTAATTCAAGTTCGAATCAGAACGATTCGGCACCTCGCAGCCTTGTGAGCTCGCTCGTGTTTTCCGCGGTCGCCGTGGCCGTAGTTCTCGCAGTTGCTGTAATTGTTAATCTGGCGATAGGCCGAGTCATCCACTGGGATATCGTGAGTGTGCTCGGAGTAGTCGGGTTTGTGTTTCTGACCGTGGGTCGCAAGTTCCGAACTATTTAGCTTTCCGGGCACGGCAAAGCTCGTAGAACCGCACTCGCGCTCGCCCTCACTCTTGATGTTTTGAGGGGTAAACTGCTAGCTTCGCACCCATGATCAACCGCAACTCGCCGAAAACCGCTTTCGACAATCCGCTCGATACTAAGATTTCGGCTTCCACCCGGTTCGCAATCGAGGTTGCTGCATGGGTTGCCGGACCATGGGCTGCGGCCGATTTAACTGGCAGCTGGCTCGCGACGATTCCGGTGCTGGCGATTCTTGTCGCCCTACCGGGAGTCTTTTCGACCACCGGAGATAAGCGTCACATTGTAGTCGCCGTACCCGGCAGGGTTCGCCTGTTTATCGAAATACTGCTTACCGTCGTAGCCATCTACTCGGCCCATATCGTATGGACTTATGTTGGAGCGATCGTCGTGGCGGTAATCGCTCTGGCTATGTTCGTGGCCGGAGCACCTCGAGCTAGGTGGTTATTCAGCAACGATCCACCTCACTGGCCGCTCCCTTCAAAACAGACCAAATGAGTTGAATGGGTGATGCATCGTCCCAAACTGAGTCAACGCACGTAGAATTGTCTGGTTTGAGTCATTTTCATTTCGGCAGGCTGGGCCGATCAAGATAGCTTCCCACAAAGATTTACATGCGATCAATTGCTGACCTGGCGGCCGACCTCGGCCTCGACCCTTCCGTTCTCGAGCCATACGGCCACGACAAAGCCAAGATTCCACTCGATGCGTTTCCCGAGAGAGACGAAAAAGCCAAGCTGATCGTAGTAACAGCGATCACGCCCACTCCAGCCGGAGAAGGAAAATCGACTACGGCCGTCGGACTCACCCAGGGTCTTGCGAAGATCGGAAAGAAGCCGGTGCTGACCATCAGGCAACCCGCGCTGGGTCCAGTATTTGGACACAAAGGCGGCGGCACGGGTGGCGGTAAGTCGACCGTCCAGCCAGCAGTCGATATCAATCTTCACTTCACTGGCGACTTCCACGCCATCGAATCGGCCCACAACCTGTTGGCCGCAATGGTCGACAATGCCGTATACCGTAACGCCATCGACGACTTTGATGCGACCGGAATTACGTGGCGACGTGTGACCGACGCTGAAGAACGCTCGCTACGAACGATCATGACCGGAGCTGGCGGCAAGTCGAACGGCCCAGTTCGAGAAGCCGGATTCGACATCAACGCAGCCTCTGAAATCATGGCGATCTGCGCTCTCGCAAGCGGCTACGAAGATCTTCGTCAGCGCATTGGCGACATCGTTGTTGGTTGGAAGAAAGACGGCAAAACGCCGGTTACGGCACGAGATATCAAGGGCATTGGTTCGCTGATGGCGCTACTACGAGATGCCATCAAGCCAAACCTTGCGCAAACAGCTGAAGGCCAGCCGACTATCGTTCACATGGGCCCGTTCGGCAACATCGCCCACGGTTGCTCGTCGATTCTTGCCGACAAGCTGGCCGTTAACTGCGGCGAGTACGTTATAACCGAAGCCGGATTCGGAGCCGATCTTGGCTTCGAGAAATTCATGGATATCAAGGTTCGCCAGGGTGGTCCAGAGCCATCAGCAGCAGTCGTTGTTGCGACAATACGTGGACTCAAATGGCACGGTGGTGTGGCGCTGAAAGACATGGCTGCACCGAATCCTGAAGCAGTACGCCGTGGAACCGAAAACCTTCGAAACGCACTGCGTATCGTCGACCTTTACGGCCTGCCAGCGGTCGTTGCGATCAACCGCTTCCCAACCGACTCTCCAGAAGAGATTGCGGTGGTGAAAGAAGTGGCGATGGATGCCGGTGCTGTCGGGGTCGAAGAGGCCAAGGGATTTTCCGAGGGCGGCGATGGCATGACCGAACTCGCAGCCGCCGTCGTAAAAGCTGCCGATATTCCTTCTGACGTGAAGCTGCTTTACGAAGATGACGACGATTATTTCGGCAAGGTTGAGCACATGGCGAAAACGCTGTATCTCGCTGGCGACGTCAAATGGGGTCCGATGACCCGGACTACCGCTCGAAAATTTGCAGCAAACGGTTGGAACTACCCGGTCTGCATCGCAAAAACCCACCTTTCGATCTCGGCCGATCCGAAGCTGAAAGGTGCGCCAACTGGTCACACGCTCCCGGTCAGGGAATTGCGTATTCTTGCCGGTGCTCGTCAAATAGTTACGCTAGCAGGCGATATCATGACGCTGCCGGGTCTTCCATCTACACCCAATGCGTGGGATATTGACCTGAACGACGATGGCGAGATAACTGGCATCCTAAGTACATAATCTCGATACCGAGTCCCCAAGTTCAAACTCCAGAGCCCAAGAATCAGCATGACATCCGAAGCCCGACCGACATTCACCTGCACAGTTTGCGCCAAAGTACTGGCGCCGAAATTCTTGCCGTCGAGCGCGCCCAGCTGCCCGAGTTGCGGAGCGAACACGAAGCCGAATCTAGCGGCGATCGAGGCCGGGCTAACCACGTTCTGTGCGAACTGCCACACCAAGGGCAGCGTGTATGAATCTGATTCATGCACTAACTGCGGCTCGGCGTGGGGTCAGTGGTCGGGAAGCGATTCGGTGGAGCAGCTTCCTGAAAAGTCGAGTGAGAACGAACGAGTGCTTTACGAGTCGAGTCGTGGCCCCGAGGGCGGCACGGTTCCTCGCTGGAAAATCGTTTAGGGGCCCCTAGAGGTGCCAAGGCATTTTACTAGATATCTGACCGTTTTTACAGAATTTCCCGATTAGAATCGGGCTGTAACTGATACCCGGTATCACAAACCTGAGCTTACACTGAGCGAGAGTTAACGCGTCCTATCTCACCAATTCCAATCCAAAAACGCCGCTTTTCGTATATGACACAACCAACCAAATTTCTGGCTTTCTTGCTAGCTCTGCTGGCTCTGACTGTGGTCGCCTGTGTATCAGCGCCGGACGTGGCGGCCGGTGATGAAATCACCGTCGTAACGACCACCTATCCGCTGACCTACATGGCTCAGCGCATTGGTGAGGATCGCATTGTCGTAACCCAACTGGTGAAGCCGGGCGTAGAAGCGCACGATTTCGAGCCTGCTCCTTCCGACATTCTGACAATCTCAACGTCCGATATTTTTATATACAACCACCCTGCCCTCGAAGGCTGGGCGTTAAACGCAGCGTCGGCATCGGCATCTGGCGATAACGCATCAACAACGACTGTCCAGACGATCAACCTCGAGTCGGCGGGTGAGGATCACGGTGGACAGGCTGTCGATGATTCCATCTTCGACGCGCACGTCTGGCTCAACCCGCTCAATGCCCAGGATCAGGCTAGTCGAATTCTCGCGGCGTTAATATCTATCGATCCGGATGGTTCCAAAATATACATTCGCAATGCCGATGCCCTGAGGGTTGAGTTCCGCGCCATGGACGAAATCATCTCTGAACAGCTAATCGGGTGTGCCCTCAATAGCGTGGTCGTTTCGCATTTCGCGTTTGGCCACATGGCTGAACGGTACGGATTCGAGCAGATCGGACTTGCCGGGCTGTCGCCTGAGTTCGAGTCAGGGCCAGCCCAGATCGCTGCGGTGATCGACCGCATGAACGAACTCGGAAT
>CAVOCL010000067.1:0-8368 GCA_963694185.1 Dehalococcoidia bacterium | reverse complement strand
AAATCACGCGCATCAACATTCAGTACTCGCACATTGGGATTCGAGTCGTACTTGAATGCCAGTCGATCGGCCAGATCGGTGTCGTACTCCAATAGAAGCACTCGGCCTGCCCGTTCAACGAGATCGCTAGTTAGAGCACCTCGCCCTGGGCCAACCTCAACAACGGTATCGGCCGACGATAAATCGGCAGCTTCAATGATGGCATCTACTACCGTGGAGTCTTCGAGAAAATGCTGACCCAGCCGTTGTGGGGCCATTGGCGAATCCAACCCGTATTGGGTGCCTGACTCGGGCGAATCGCCACGTCGGAGGCACGACAGTTGTGCAGCAAAAAGAAAAATATGATCGTGCAACCCCGTTTTGCCAGCTGTCTGTAGCATAGATGCCAGTACCGACTCTAGCCCGGTGTTCCCACGGCACCCGAGGTTTATCGCTTACCGCTGCTACCTTCCGGTCCTGACGGAGTTCACGAGGCCTCGCCGCGCAGGACCAGGCTATCAACATCTAAATACTGACACTAGCGGCCACAGTCGAACAGTCTCGACAGGGTATTCAGTCTCGCTATAGCGGATTGCGAGTACAGGGCACCGCTAACGCCCCACCTAGCACGATCAAGTTAATCGTACTACCGAGTTGCCGAATAGTCGCCGAATAGCCAGCGAATTTTGGCACTAATCCCGGAGTGATTCCCGTTAGAATCCCGGCATGCCTAACTCGACGAGCGAAATGCCCCCCATAACCAAAGCCGTAATTCCGGTTGGCGGACTAGGAACACGGTTCCTTCCTGCCACCCGCACCGTGCCTAAGCATCTGCTCCCGGTATTGAACGTTCCGGTGATCGAATATGCAGTGCGTGAAGCGGCTGCGGCCGGGGTTACTGATATAGCGATTGTTATGTCGCCGGGTATGGAATCTGTTGTCGATTACTTTGGTCGCCACGAAGTTTTAGAGCGAGAATTGAAGAAACGAGGGCGTGACGAACTCCTTGAAGCACAGCTCGAGCTAGCTTCACTGGCGAACGTTTCGGCGGTTTATCAGTACGATCCCAAAGGACCGGGTCACGCAATTCTTCAGGCTCGAGAATTCTGCGATGGCGAAGCATTTGTGACGATCTTTCCGGATGACGTGATTATTCACGAGACTTCAGCCACAGAACAGTTGATGCAGGTTTACCGAGAGCATGGCGGGTCAGTTATCGCCGTTACCGAGGCTCCTGATGAGATTGTTCACACCAAAGGTATCGTTGGCGGAACAGCGGTTGGTGATGACGTTTACTCGGTCGATGTGATGGTCGAAAAACCTGCACTGGAAGATGCGCCGAGTAATCTGGCGATTGTCGCTCGGTACATCCTCGACAACGCTGTGTTCGACTACCTTGCAGAAGAACGATCGGGCGCTGGTGGTGAGATACAAATCACCGACGCTATCGCAGCCCTGCTCGGCAATAGTCCGGTTCATGCACGTCAAATCAGCGGGTTTCATGCCGACACGGGAAATCCGGAGGGAATGCTGGAAGCTTCAATTTATGTTGCGAAGCAGGATCCCGACCTGGCTGAAGTTGTTAGGCGAGCATTGGCCGACTAGGGCGTTCACACCCGTCGCAGTTGCGGCACGAATATAAGCCCGATCAGGCCAGTGACAATCACCACGATGCCTGCGCCGGCAAGTGCCCACTGCACCCCGAACACCTCGCCTGCGGCGCCCATTCCAAGGTGGCCTATCCACCCGAACCCAATGGCGAATACCCATGCACCAACGGCTCTACCGCGCATTTCGTCTGGCACGTTGAGCTGAAGCAAGGTCCACTGCATTGCGTCGAACGCTGCCGCTGATGCCCCGACGCCCATGATCAACACGAGAGCGACGATGTACGAGCCGGAAGCCGAGAATGTCGCCAAAAATACGCCATACGAAATGGCGATGCCCATTAGCAGTATTCCCTTGTGACGGTAGTTGCCCAGTGTCATAAGGAATAACGAGCCGATGACCGAACCAATACCGGTCATCATGGTCAGCGCGCCAAGGCCTGTTTCGTCGACTTCTAAGACGTTCTTGGCAACGGCGGGCATGATCGCCCCATAGGCGAACCCGAATATTTCTACGATTACGGCTGTGATCAGGATCATGCGGACAATTGGCAACGTGGACATCAGCTTGAGTCCGTCGATCACGTCTCGGACTATCGAACTCGAGCGTTGAACGACCACATTCTTCAGGCGGCGATTCGCTACTAAAGCAAGAAATCCACCCAGTGCGAACGCTGCACCGGATACTACAAACGTGGTCGGAACTCCCAGCAGGCTGATGGCATAGCCCGCCGCCAGCGCCCCCAGAGCGCCCACCGCTCGCATACCGGTCGAGTGGACGGCGACTGCGTTCATTCTTACTGCTCTTGGTACAGATCCGGTGACCATCCCCTGCACTGCGGGTATTTCGAACGAGTGACCAACACCAGAAAAGCCGAGAATCACGAAGATTAACCAGAGTGGGTCCAATCCGTTCGCAGCTACGGCTGCGAGAGCCAGCAGCACAATAGCTTTGTAGATACCTGTGAAAAGCATTACTTTGCCTCTCGAGTATCGATCAGTGATCGCCCCCGCTATCGGTGCAATGATCAGTTGCGGTGCCTGCCGCGCTGCGAACGTTGCGGCTGCTAGAAATACAGATTCAGTCTCGGCAAGCACTACCCAGCCGGTCGCCAGACGTTCCCCCCAATTTCCAAGAGAGAACACGACAGACGCCATCCAGACCCACCTGAAACGCGGGAAGGCGAACGCGGCCAACAGACCGCGAGGGCGCGAGAAAGTGTTTCTAGCTGGATTAGGTGCAGAATGAGAAGTCGACATGCGCCCGTCATTCTGTGCGCGTACCTGTCGTTAGTCGAGCGTCAAAACCGCCATAAAGGCTTCTTGCGGTACTTCGATCGAACCGACCATCTTCATGCGGCGCTTCTTGCCCTTTTTCTGCTTTTCAAGAAGCTTGCGTTTTCGAGTGACGTCACCACCGTAGCACTTGGCCAGTACGTTCTTGCGCAGTGCTTTTACGTTGGTTCGTGCAACGATTTTGCCACCAATAGCAGCCTGGATCGGAACCGCGAACATCTGTCGCGGGATGAGTTCTTTTAGCTTCGATGTCAGCGCTCGGCCATATGCGGCTGCTTCGCTGCGGTGAGTGATCATCGAGAGTGCGTCGACTGGTTCGTGGTTCACTAGCACATCGAGTTTGACCAGATCGGCTGGTCGATTGTCGATCACCGAATAGTCCATCGATGCGTAGCCCTGTGTGCCTGACTTCAACTTATCGTGGAAGTCGACCAATATTTCCGACAGCGGAATGTCGTATTCAAGGAGAACTCGGGCGTCTCGATTTGTCGTGCCATCTTCGTCACTCGTGGCCGATTCGAGATACTCCATCTTCTTGTATTCGCCACGCTTAGTTATGACGAGTTCCATGATTGAGCCGATGTAGCGCCCGGGCGAGACGATCGTAATATTCACCCACGGCTCGAGGATATCGGCAAGATTGTTGTGATCGGGTAGCTTCGACGGGTTGTCGATAGTGATCGTCTCGCCATTTTTCAGCAACACGTCGTAACTCACGCTTGGTGCCGTTGCGATAAGGCCGAGCCCGTATTCCCGTTCGAGACGCTCCTGGACAATGTCCATGTGTAGCAATCCCAAGAAACCACATCGGAATCCGAAGCCGAGTGCTGCGGAAGATTCAGCCTCAAATACCAGTGCAGCGTCATTCAGTTGAAGTTTGTCGAGAGCGTCGCGTAGATCCGGGTAGTCTTCGCCTTCAATCGGGAAGATTCCTGTGAACACCATCGCGCTCTGGGCTGCATATCCGGGTAGAGCTTCTTCCGCAGGGTCCGTTGCAATGGTCATCGTGTCGCCGACTCGAACGGCCTTCACGTCTTTCAGACCCGTGGCAACGTAACCAACTTCTCCTGTTTTCAGTCCACCGGTTTTT
This sequence comes from Dehalococcoidia bacterium, assembly GCA_963694185.1. Classification (GTDB taxonomy): domain Bacteria; phylum Chloroflexota; class Dehalococcoidia; order Lucifugimonadales; family Lucifugimonadaceae; genus Lucifugimonas. The sequence goes on along the minus strand of CAVOCL010000067.1, from coordinate 4,396 downwards.
TCCAGCACCGGGCTGAAGTAGCCAGTTTCGAGAACCTCGGCTTCAGTGCTCGTTCCCATCAAACGAATTCGATCGGAGCTTTTCAGCGATCCGTGCATTGCACGTACGTATGCGATGACGCCCTTGAACTGATCGAATTTTGAGTCAAATATTAGAGCACGAAACTTGTCATCGGCATCACCAGCAGGTGGCTCCACACGACTGATAATCTGTTCGAGCAATTCGGCAACGCCATCGCCGGTTTTAGCTGATATTTGCAGCACCTCGTCGCTTCCAAATCCGAAGGTCTGTTCAAGCTCAGTAAGTACTCGCTCGGGTTGGGCCGCTGGCATGTCGAGTTTGTTGATGACCGGAATGATTTCCAGGTCGTTTTCGAGTGCGAGATATACGTTGGCGATTGTTTGCGCCTGAATGCCCTGGGTCGCATCGACGAGTAGTACTGCGCCTTCACAGGCGGCGAGTGAGCGAGATACTTCGTACGAGAAGTCGACGTGGCCTGGGGTGTCGATCAGGTTGAGTTGATAGTCGGTACCATCTCCAGATTTGTACGAGAGGCGAACCGCCTGCGCCTTGATCGTGATTCCGCGTTCCTGCTCCAGCTCCATCGTATCGAGGTGCTGGGCGGTCATTTTTCTTTCAGAAACTGCACCGGTAAGTTCGATCAGACGGTCGGCGAGGGTCGACTTGCCGTGATCGATGTGGGCGATGATGCAGAAATTTCGTACTTGATCTTGCGACATATATTTAATAGTAGTCGCTAAGTGTTAATAATCCTTGCGCAGAAACACCCGAGTTCGAGGCAAGTTGGAGGGTGGGTTATTCCGGCACAGCTGATACCAGTACTTCGAAGTGGACATCGTCTTTCACTGCAAAGAACCTGCTGTTGGGCGCCGACATGCCGAAATCGGCCCATGTGAAATCGCCTTTGACTAGGACTAAGAGGCGGTCGGGATCAAGGCAGTCGTGAGAGTTGCTCGTTGACCGTAAACGTTGCTTCCGAGCCCTCGCCTACCGTGAATATGCCATCGGTAGAACCTGAGGATGGCGTGTCGTTCGTGATGATCGAAGATGTCTCGGCGGCCACTTCTGTCGATGGATTCGGGTCAGACGCCACTTCATCACCACTGCCGCACGCAATGCCAACAATCGCCAAAGCCATCAGTGTGCCAATCAGAACGAGGTATTTGGGTCGATATTTCATTGGAAATCCGAATCGAATCATGGTGGAGGTGGAAGAGACAGCGATCCAGATTCCTGATCGCCCTGCCCCGCCAATGCAATGCTCATTGCAACAGCAACTACGACGAGTAACAAATAGTTCCAGTTTCTAAATTTTTCCGATTTTGCAGCTATCGTAGTACCGACAATCGGGACTATCGACGAAATAAGCGCCAGTGGCACAGTGAAAATCAGGGCATCTTCGAATTGAGTTCCCGCAGCAACTGCCACAGCAAGGGCAGCAACGATTAACACGAAGGAACCCGCCACATACGACCGCCCTACAGGGAGATCACTTTTAGACAGGTGCCATAACAGTCCTGCCAGACCACCGAATCCGACAGCAGCAAGTCCTACGGAAGCGGCGTTGAAAATTATGTCGTCAGGCGATTCCAGCGGAAGTGAAATTAGAATCGCAATAATCGCGGCCACAGACCCGACGCCGAGTCCTGCACTGATATTTCGATAAAAGTTCAACGAGAATAATTTAGATGCGAACTATCCAGATAGTGTGAAGATTTAGTGGCCGCGCCTCAGAGCCTTACCAGGCGTCGCTCCTGTATTCGTGCCCTTCTCGATTACGACTTGCCCATTCACGATCACGTAGTCGATTCCGACCGGATAGTGCTTCGGGTCGTCTTTCGTAGCATCAGTTCGAACGGTGTCGGGGTTGAAGATCACAATATCGGCCTTGAACCCGTCACGCAGAATTCCGCGATCCGTCAGGCCAAGACGCTGCGCGGGGAACGATGTCATTTTTCGAATCGCTTCTGGCAACTTCAGGTGCTTTTCGGCTCGCACGAACTCAGCCAGCACCACCGGGAAACATCCGTAAGTTCGGGGGTTGGGATATTCCCCAAACAAAATCGCATCTGAAGCGATCATCCCGAACGGGTGGGAAACGAACGCTGGCAAGGTGTGAGCGTTGGTGCCCGTACCAACCTCGCTGATGCCCAGTCTTTCCTCCAGCAATAAATCGAACAGTGCGTCGGCGGGATCTTGTTCTCGCATTTCGGCAATGTTCCAGATCGACTTACCGTCGTATTTCTTGTTCTGGGTTTGCCTAAAGTTGTGCAGCCAACGTTGATTCCACATTTCATTAATGTCGGAGCGTGAGTTCATCTCTCGCTTCATTCGTGCACGGTCATCGGGATCGGCAAGAGCGGCCATCGTGCGCTCAGGTCCGCCATCTTTCGCCCAGAACGGCAGTTGGATAGTTACCGAAGTGCCGGAGTACGGGTAGGTGTAGCAATCGAAAGTAACGTCGATTCCCTCGGCGCGGGCGTCTTCTACAAGACCGAGATAGTTGTGGTGTGAACCTTCGCCGTGCTTGGGCTGTCGGTAGTGGGTCAGGTGAATCGGGATGCCAGATTTTCGACCGATTTCGACTGCTTCTTCCCACGGTGCGTATGTGCCATGGGCTTTTAGCGAAGCACGGGCGTGAGTGTGGTAAAAACCGCCCATGGCCGCGGCTTGTTCGGAAATTGCGATCAGTTCTTCGGTTGAAGCGAACGCTCCGGGCGGATAGTCGAGTCCGGTCGAGATTCCCCAGGCACCCTCCTCCATCGATTCACGAATCACGGCCTTCATGTTCTCGATTTGTGGCTCAGTCGCAGGCTGGTCGTTCCAACCAACGGCCCAGATTCTCACCGGCGAGTTTCCGAGAATGTAGGCGATGTTGATTGCTACCGTGCCGTCGTACTTGTTCAGCAACTCCTGCGTAGAAAGCCAATCCGGATCGGGCGGATACCAGTTCAATCCGGCATCCATCCAGATATATCGTTCCAACTCATCCCTTGTTTTGAACGGTGCGTGAGAAATGCCGTCGATTCCTACCAGCTCCGTGGTCACACCCTGTCGCACCTTTGGATCATGATGCGGTTCGCCAATAATGGTTAGACCAGCATGGGAGTGAAGATCGACAAAACCGGGGCAAACTATGTTGTCTTCGGCGTCGATAATCTTTTCCGACTCGTAGTCGTCTAGCTTGATATCGCCTCGTTTGATCGTCAGTGTGTTGTCTTCGACGAGAACCGAACCTCGGAACCAGGGCGATCCCGTACCGTCCATGATTTTTGCGTTATGTATGAGAAGTTGAAGCATGAGCGGGATGATAGCTGTTCACTGCGGCCAGCGACTGCCATAAGATTGGCGCCTGAAATGATTACCAGCTTCGAGAGACAAAATATGAGCGACGATAGTTTCAAAGTGGCAGTTGTGGGCGCAGGTGGCACGGGTGCTTACTACGGTGGTGCGCTTGCCCGAGCGGGTGCCGAGGTGACGATGATCGCTCGAGGGCCGCATCTAGAAGCGATCAATAAGAATGGGCTTCAGCTGAATTCGGTGTTGCTTGGCGATTTTCTGGTTGAATGTACGGTCACGGACGATATGTCTTCAGTTGAACGAGTCGATCTGGTTATCTTCGCTGTGAAGAGTTGGGGTACCGAAGACGCTATCGCAGCGATGGCAACTGGAAACATGGTCGGCGATGGCACGATGATCATCTCGACACAGAACGGAATCGACAGCGAACCGCTACTTAGCAAGGGGTTCGGGTCGGAGCACGTGCTCGGTTCGACTGCCGTTGTTTCAGCGATGATCTCTGAGCCGGGAGTAGTTAATCAGGTTGGCGGTCCGGGTTCGCTGGTGATTGGTGAGATGGGTGGCGGTAGTTCTGATCGAGTGACTTCGTTGGTCGAACGATGTGTGGCTGCTGGACTGGGTGCCGAAGCAAGTGAAAACGTTGAGATGGCGTTGTGGATGAAGTTCACGTTCATCTGTGCTCTGAGTGGCATGACCGCGCTTACACGTAAGCCAATCGGTGAGATTTTCGCCCAAGAAACTACTACTGAAATGTTTTTGCAGGTGCTATCCGAAGTGGCTGCGGTGGCACGTGCGAAGGGTATCCCGATTTCTCAAGAAATGGTCGACAACACGCTGAAAACGACTCAGGCACGTGAACCCTTCATCATTGGTTCAATGGGTCACGATCTCATCGCCGGGAACCCGATCGAAATCGGGTTATTGAACGCTCGGGTGGTAGAACTTGGCAAGGAATACGGCGTACCAACGCCAGCGAACTTTGCGATTGAGGCAGCGTTGAGGCCGCATGAGATGGGTGCGAAGTAGGCTGCCATCCGAGCGGGTTCAAGCGGCACACGAGCTCAACGCGATCGAG
>CAVOCL010000066.1:0-8515 GCA_963694185.1 Dehalococcoidia bacterium | reverse complement strand
TGTGTGCATTTCTGACTATACGTATGGTAATATCGTGCATGCATACGCCAACTGAGTGCGAGTACCAATCAACAAACGCAAAAGACCCCGAGAGAAGGTCGTTCTCTCGGGGTCTTGTATGACTCGTACTAGGCGCAAGCGCCCAGCAGAGCTATTTGAAAAGTGGTTTTCTTTTGTTGTTTAGTCGCTTGCTGCGAGTTCTCGAGCCGAGCGCCTTCGGGCCGATCGGTGGTGACGAAGGAACGGAGGAAGATCCAACGCTTCTTCATCGCCAAGAACATCGCTAAGAGCGGCCGTTACGGCAGCATCTTTTTCAGCCGATGCTTCGGCACTCGGGAATCCAGTTGCGATAATCGTCATCTTGACTTCGTTTTCCATCTTGGGGTCGGTGACCATACCGAAGATGATGTTGCAGTCGGGGTCGACCATGTTCGAAACGACTTCGGAAGCCTGTTGAACTTCCTGAAGGGTTAGATCGGTTCCACCTGTGACATTAAAGATCACGCCGCGAGCGCCTGCGATCGATACTTCAAGCAGCGGGCTGTCGATAGCCGCTTCAGCAGCCATGATCGCCCGATCTTCACCATTGCCTTGGCCGATGGCCATCCATGCAGGACCGGCGTTCGACATGATTGCCTTGACGTCGGCAAAGTCGAGGTTGATTTCACCTGGCATAAGAATCAATTCAGCGATCGACTGCACACCCTGGCGCAGAACATCGTCGGCCATTCGGAACGCCATATCCATCGAGAGATTCTCGGTCGACATGATCAATAACCGGTCGTTAGGGATAACGATTAGGGTGTCTACGACTTCAGCAAGGGCCTTGATACCTTCTTCGGCCTGCCTGCGTCGTCGTGCGCCTTCGAAGTTGAACGGCTTGGTTACAACACCAACCGTCAGTGCTCCAATCTCTTGGGCTACTTCAGCGACGACTGGCGATCCACCGGTACCGGTGCCGCCACCCATGCCAGCTGCGATGAAAACAAGGTCGGCGCCTTCGAGGGCTCGCTTGATTTCGTCGCGGTCTTCTTCATGGCACTCTCGACCCTTGGAAGGATCTCCGCCAACGCCGAGTCCACGAGCGGTGCGGTCACCAACTCGAATTCGAATCGGTACGTCCGAGCGTGAAAGGGCCTGGGCGTCTGTATTTACCGTGATGTATTCAACTTCAGGAATGCGCTCTCGGTACATTCGAGAAACGGCGTTCGATCCGCCGCCACCTACACCAACAACCTTGATTGTTGCTGAGCCGATGTTTCCTTCGATTGGGGTTACTGCCTGGTCGACCATTACTTATTTCTCCTGGGGATCGGCTTGCCACTTTGTTGGTGAACAAGAAGACCGCGGATGTTTGGATTGGCGCCGCTCAATTAAGCGGCGATGGGAATTGTTGTTAGCGCCCTAAGGGAACTGTTTGCACGCATGTTTAAGCTACGCGCCAGCAGTCTCCTTTTCTCGTTTCGCATCGCTGTCGCGTTTTGGCAGCCAGCCACGGATGGTTGAAAGTGCACCTGTAGAAGACTTCGTTACTGTATCCGAATCGCTAGATTCCGATGTCGAAGTTGCTGATGCGTTTTTATCCTGTATGACGTGGTTTTCAACTGGCAGATTGCGCATGCCCCATAGAGCAATGCCTGCAGCTGCCGAGTAGGAAGGATCGTTGGTGCCCTTGGGCATACCGTCCAGGCCACGCGGTGTTGCGATTCGAACTTTTCGTTGGAAAAGCAGTTTTGCGATATTTAGGAAGCCGTCGAGCTTGGCTCCACCACCGGTGAATACGATTCGATCGGTTGGGATGTCGGCAAGGTGCGGCTCTTCAAGCTTGAGCATGATCATTCGGAACAGTTCCGATGTTCGTTCCTTGAGAATCTGACCCACTTCACGCTTGGTGATAGTGAGCGGAACGTCCATGGTGGTCGGGTTGAGAGTGATCTCTTCCTTCATTCCAGCCAGTTCAGGAGCAGCAGTTCCATGTTCGATCTTGAGCTTCTCGGCTTCGTCGAAGCCAATTGCAAATGCAATGCTCAAATCGTTTGAGAACTGCCATCCACCGACTGGTATAACCGCGGTGTGTACTAAGGCACCATCGTGGTAAACGGCGATGTCGGAAGTTCCGCCACCAACGTCGACAAGCACAACGCCTTCTTCTCGTTCGTCGGCAGTTAGCACAGCGTCGGCGCTGGCAAGTGGCTCAACAACCATCGAAGAAACACGAACACCTGCGTCAGAAACGGCGTTGTGAAGGTCCGTAATTTTCGAGATCGATCCCGTTATTACGTGGCTCTCGACGTGAAGATCGCTTGTGTGCATCCCGAGGGGATTGCGAATTCCGTAGAGCCCATCGAGTGCGTAGCTACGTGGGATTACGTGGAGCAGCTTGCGGTCGTCGGCAAGGTTCACCGCGCCGGACGCTTTTTTGGCTGCTGAAATATCGAGATCGGTAACAGTTCGCACGCCATCGGGGCGAGGGACTACTACCCAGCGGTTTTTAGATTCGACGTGGCTTCCGGTGAGTCCGGCGTAAACCGTGGTGATTTCAACACCAGCCTCAGCTGCGGCAAGCGCAACGGATTCTTTTACGGCTGCTGTGACTGCTGCTGAATCGGCCACCATGCCTTTACTCATGCCGTTACACGGTACGAAGCCAATTCCTGCCACTTCAATGCGGTGGTCGGCGCGTTTCCGGGCGATGATCGTGCACACCTTGGTGGTGCCGATATCGATAGCTACTCTGAAGTCTTCTTGCATCATGGTGGTCTCCTGTGCGGGATTTGGGGGTAGGTGGGGTTAGTGGCGGAGTAGCCGAGACGTATCTGGTGGTTCAGCAGTAGTTGCTACACCGGTCGATGTCGCCGAATGGGCGACACGCCTGTGAGTGCAAAAAGTGCCGGTCAGATTTTGGGCATTGGGGATGAATTTGAAGATGTTGCTCATATCCGCTCAGCCACCCTTAGCTTGGCGCTGCGTGCACGCGGGTTCGAAGCAATTTCTTGGTCGGTAGGAATGAGAGGGCGTCGAGTGATGATCTTCAACGTTGCCAAATGGTCGCATCGGCATACCGGCGTACCGGGAGGGCAGATGCAATCGGATGCTTGCTTACGAATGAAGTTTTTGACGATGCGGTCTTCGAGTGAGTGATATGAAATTACCGCCATACGACCGCCCTGACCGAGCAGCGATACAGCCTGTTCAAGTGCAGTTTCAAGCGCCGAAAGTTCGTCGTTTACTGCGATTCTAATCGCCTGGAACGTTCGAGTGGCCGGGTTAGTTCGCTTGCCGCGTCGTGGGTTCACTTTCCCAATGAGTTCGGCGAGTTCTAACGATGTGTTGATGGGGCGGTGCCTTACGATCGCATTCGCGATTCGTCGAGCAGCGCGGTCTTCACCAAAATGAAATATTAGATCGGCAAGTTCAGATTCAGCGTAGCCATTGACGATATCGGCAGCTGTGACCTGCTGATCGAAGCTGAAACGCATGTCGAGCGGATCGGCTCGTCGGAAACTGAATCCCCGGGATTCCCGGTCCAGCTGAAGCGACGACACACCAAGATCGAAGAGCACACCATGCACGGGTACGAATTCGTACTGAAGTGCTGTGGCACGAATATCTCGGAAGTTCACATTGACGGCGCGGAATGACTCGCCAAATTCGGAGAGTCGCTCAGTCGCTACTGAAATAGCTTCGGCATCGGCATCGAGCCCAAGAACCTGCCCGCCAAGTTCGGCAGCGGCCAGCATCGTCTTCGAATGGCCGCCCTCGCCAAGGGTTCCGTCGATATAACGTCCGCCAGGCTGGACGTTTAGTGCCTGCATGATTTCCGGAATCATTACCGGAGTGTGGTGAAGTTCTAAGCCCATGAGAATCACTCGTCCATCTCCACATCGATCTGGCGGAGAACAATCTGTGTTTGCTCGACTGGTGGCGCAACTTGAGGAGCGGATTCTGCGATATCGGTTGCTTCGGTATCGAGGATACGGCGCTCTTCCGCCCATGCAGTAGCCGACCAAATCTCGATAAACCTGCCGGTGCCGACGATGATTACGTCTTCACCCAAACCGGCATACTCACGAAGCTGAATCGGAACGACGACTCGCCCACTGCGGTCGAGGGTTCCCGTGAAGGCTCCTGAGAATGTGAGTCGAGCAAGCTTGCGTGCACTGGCCGAAGTGTTCGGCTGCTGTGCAATATCGCTGGCGGCACGTTCCCACTCTTCAGGGGTGTAGACCACTACGCAGTTGTCGTATGCCCGACCGAGAACGATGCCGTCTAGAAACGCCATTTTGAATCGAGCAGGAATAGCAACCCTGCCTTGAGGGTCAATTCTGTGTTCGTATTCGCCGGCGAAAATCACGTTGGTTTCTCGGTATCGGGTGGTGAGGGGATTGTTCGAATTTACCCCTATTTGCCCCAATACGCACCAAATTGTGCCATATAACCACTTTCCACGACAATACATTTCATGCACGGTTTTGACGTAAATTGAATGTGACCTTCGTACTTACCGGCGTGCTAGCATCCAAAAAATCAAGTTCGTACGTTCGTACTCTAAGTTCAAGCCTCAGTTCATTGTTACGTTCGTACTCAAGTGCATGGTGGTCGCTATATCTGGCGTGCGCCGGGACGGAGAAATCAACATAGTTGCCTACGCAGTGCTAACAAGCAGCGATACGGGATCGGTTGGGAAACGGGTCGATACGAGCGGAGACGCGATCGTTGAAATCATGGATGGCGCAGGTCACTCGCTGGTCGAGAGGGTCATGCTTCCCGACGATTTCGAGCAGCTTGCCGCACAGATAACCAGCTGGTGCGATGGCGGTGACGTCGACGTGGTTCTGACCACGGGCGGAACCGGGCTTTCATCAAGAGATGTGATGCCTGAGGTAACTCGTTCGCTTATCGATCTTGAGATTCCGGGCATGGCCGAAGCGATGCGAGCCGAATCGTTGAAGGTAACCAACATGGCGATGATTTCGAGAGCTGTTGCCGGGGCGAGAGGTTCAACCCTCGTCATAAATTTGCCGGGCAGCACCGGAGGAGTTCGCGACAACCTTGCCGTAGTGCTTCCGGTAATCGTGCACGCAGTCGAGGTTATTCAGGACCGTCATACCGGAAATCACCCGACCTAGTTAGGACGCAAGTAGCGCTCACAAAAACGCCATATGTGTGCGCCCTAACGACGTATATACTCGCCGCTCGCTGCAAGCCGTTAACTAAGGACAGGCAGAAGTACCTTGCGGATAGCGTTGCTACAGAAACTAACCGTGTGGTGGGTTCACCAGGCGAATACTGGCAGGTGGCTATTAGTCAGCCTGTTGAGTATCGCGTTGCTGTTAAGCATCGGTACTAGTTGGTCCGTCTTCAACACTCAAAATCGAGAGCGTGATAGTGCATTTCATGACATATCGAGCACTGTTTTAGAACGGATCGTCCAAACGGTAGGAGTCTGGGTTTCACAAGGCGAATCGGGCCGAGATCTTATTCAGCTGAGTGACGGTATTAGCGGTGAGCGATATTGGCAATTTAGCCAACATCTGACAGACACCTATCCGGTAATGAAGGCAGTGGACTACCTGCCGAGGGTTCTGGATTCCGAGCGAGCAAATTACGAACGTGAACGCTCTCTGGAACTTGGCATCGAGTACTGCATCCGTGATTTTGACGATGAAGGGAATCTTGTGTGCGCTGATCAGCGACCGGAATATTACCCGGCCTCTGATGGCCGACTGCGCGGGTGGGACATCGCAACGGACCCCAATATGGGATCACTTTTGATGTTGTCAGACGATCAGAATACTCCAGATGGGATGATCATCCCTTCTCCGCTCGATCCCGACGAATTTCGGATAGTTGTTGCATATCCGATTTACGATTCCCAAGTTCTCTCAGGCGATTCATACCAAGACCCAGAATCTATTCGTGCCTTCACTTTAATGGTCCTAGGAATCACTGATCTGGTGGAACAGGCGACTGTTGATGCGCAAGAATTTGTTGCGATAAGAATTGTGGCCGATGTTGGTGGTCAGGCTGAGACTCTTTATATGCAAGATTCGACCAGCGGTTCCGGTGATTCTATTACTCATCCTGTAGAAATACTTGGTACCGAATGGACTGTAACTACCACGCGTTTGGCGGCGTTGCCGGGAAGATGGCCCGATCAATTCCCGGTGATAATTTCCTTCTTCACGTTCCTAATTACGTTTATCGTTGCGATATCGATCACGATAATCATTTCTCAAAGAAGAGATGCGCTGGCTCAAGCAGACGAACTCAGGGTTGTCAGCGATTCGAAGACTCAGTTCTTGTCCACGGTTTCACATGAGTTGAAAACGCCGCTCACTAGTGTGATTGCATTCACAGATCTCGTAAAACGGAATCGCGATGCCAAACTGACCGAACGACAAGTTGATCAACTCAGTATTGTGCAGCGAAGCAGTCAGCAATTAAACGTCCTGATAGACGATCTGTTGGATGTTTCTAACATTGCTGATGGAAAACTTCGGATCAAGCCCATTAAATTCGATGCAGCTTTGGCGATGAGGAAATTAGCAGACGGACTGTCGCCAATTTTCGAATCCAAGGCGCAGTCAATTCGCGCTGACATCTCTGATGAATCATTGTGGGTAGATGCCGATCAATTTCGAATTGAACAGGTGATTTAGAATGTTCTAAGTAATGCCTCAAAATACTCACCTGTTGGTTCCGAGGTGATATTCCAAGCTCGGAAGGAAGACGCCCACGTACTGATTACGGTTCGAGACTCTGTAATCGGTATTTCGGATGAAGATCGTGACCATATATTCGAGCCGTTTTACAGGGTCAACAATGCCGAAACGAACAAGGAAAGCGGGACCGGCTTGGGGCTGTTCATATCCAAATCCATCATCGAAATGCACCAGGGCACGATCAGAATAGAAAGTGTATTGGATGAAGGGACGACGGTAACGGTGAGCATTCCTTGGAGTGAGAGCTCGTCGTAGCTGTACCGATCGCGGCAACTGAACCGGTATTTACCTAAACGATGCGGGTTAATCGGCTGTCGTTCCTTACTATTAAGGGAAGCGGCCTTTTGACCAAGGTTCGCAAATCTCCCGCGTGTCACCATGAAAATATCGATAATTACGCTGTTTCCGGAAATGTTCGAAGGCCCACTGGGCACGAGCATTATTGGGCGCGCTGTGGAATCGGGCAAAGCAGTGATCGACCTTGTGCAGCTGCGAGAATTCGCGAGTGACGAGCGTGGAACTGTCGATGAACCTCCGTTCGGTGGTGGCGCAGGCATGGTGCTGAAAGCTGAACCTTTGGTCAGAACGGTCGATTCAATTTCTGAAAAATCGAATTCCAGCACGAAGCCGCACGTAATCTTGATGTCGGCTCAGGGCGCACCGCTTACACATCGACGCGCACAGGAACTATCCGAAATGCCAGAAATCACACTGGTGTGCGGCCACTACGAAGGCGTTGACGAGCGATTTATTGAACTGCGAGTCGACGAAGAAATCTCGATTGGCGATTTCGTTATGACAGGTGGCGAGATACCAGCGATGGCTGTTACCGATGCAGTTATTAGGCTGATACCCGGCGTTCTTGGCGATGACGATTCGTCGAAACACGATTCGTTTGCGCCGGGGTCTGACGTATTGCTGGAAGGTCCGGTCTACACACGTCCGGCAAAGTTCGAAGGTTTGGAAGTTCCGAAGATCCTCCTCAGCGGTGATCACGCCAAAATCGAATCATGGCGCCGCAGTCAGGCGCTCAAACGTACGGAAGAACGCCGACCCGACCTGCTGAACGACTGGCCAGAGTCGGAGTGAGTAGTGCATGGTTGAAATGTAGAAGAGTGGATCAAACCACAGATTAGCCATGAACGGTATTGCTGCTCACCGCTTTTGGGTTGTAGACTTACTAGCCTGCACTGACACACATCGACGCCTTGGGGCGTCTTTTCGCGACGAAAGATTTTAGACATGGATGCCGCATCACTGGTCGAGCGAAAAACGCTTGAACACATCGAGGATTTCCAGCCCGGTGACACCGTTATCGTGAACCTTCGCATTGTTGAAGGCGAACGACAGCGTATTCAGGCTTACCAGGGCAACGTGATTTCCGGGAAGCACCTACTCACCAGGAGCCCGCTTCCCGGCGATACTTTCATGGTTCGACGTGTGTCTTACGGTATTGGCGTAGAGCGAATCATTCCGTTTCACTCACCCAACGTTGAATCCGTAAAGGTAACCCGCCGAGGCAAGGTAAGACGTTCACGTCTGTACTACCTCCGTGGTCTCACAGGCAAAAAGGCCCGAATCAAGGAACGCCGATAGGCTGCCGATCGGCGCTTCTACTGCCGGTCATCTGTATATAAAACAACCTCTGCTGAAACGGCAGGGGTTTTTTATTGCTCCGATAATTGTGACGTACGCTGTTTGACCGCAAGGGGCGGGTGCAGATAATTGGCAGCAACCACCTATTGGTCAGTACGAATAACCTGGAGCCGCACGTGCAGTTCGCTGAAGTA
>CAVOCL010000065.1:0-8522 GCA_963694185.1 Dehalococcoidia bacterium | reverse complement strand
CGGTAGTAATCACTGTTCCACAGATCAGCAGCCAATTTTCAGGACTCTCGGCGCTGAATCTTGAAATCGATCTTGTGCTTCTGCTGATCGCTTTCTATTTCGCCGGGTACTTCGTATTTGCGGCGTTGATGGCATCGATCGGCGCAGCTTCGACGACTGTTCGTGAAGCCAGCCAGATATCGGGGATAGTAATAATCCCAGCGATCATCCCGATCTACGGAGCGGCTTTGATTATCCCGAACCCGGACGGCATTATCGCCCGGGTGCTCACGTATTTCCCACTGACGTCACCGACAGCATCAATGATGAGAATGGCTGGTGGGACCCACATGACCTACGAGATCATTATCGGACTTGCGATCACGGCGCTTTCCGGAGTATTTCTGATGTGGCTCAGTGCCCGCGTGTTCCGCGCCGGGCTGCTGCTGTACGGCCAGCGAATGGGTGTCAGGAATGTTTGGGCGGCGTTGAGGCAGGTCGACTAAGGCGCACTGTTTGGCGTGCCCAAGGCTACCCCGGCGACGAATCCTTGTACCGCTCGCCCCACCATGCGAGTAGCCGCTCTCGTATCGCCTGCTCGGCCCCAAGATTTCCCGGCTCGTAGAAGCGGGTGCTCTTGATCGCCTCGGGCAGATTATCGGCCTGAACGAAGTGCCCTGGCTTATCGTGCGGGTACTCGTATCCTTCCCCGTAACCAAGATTCTTCATCAGGGGAGTAGGCGCGTTTCGCAGATGCTGAGGGACTGGTTCGTCCCTTGAACTACGCACAAACTCAAGCGCCTTGTCTATCGCCTTATAAGCAGAATTCGATTTCGGCGCGGTGGCAAGATAAATCGTCGCTTCGGCAAGTGGAATTCGACCCTCGGGCATGCCAACAAAACTCACTGCCTGCTGAACCGCCATCGCCACGGCGAGCGCGTTTGGATTGCCTAGCCCAATATCCTCAGCAGCTGAAATAACGAGCCTCCGAGCGATGAACACGGGGTCTTCGCCCGCGTCGATCATTCGAGCAAGGTAGTACAGCGCAGCGTCGGGATCGGAAGCACGAATCGTCTTGATGAATGCCGAAATCGTGTCGTAGTGCATGTCGCCGAGCCGGTCGTAGCGCGACTGCCGTTGCACTGACTCTTCCATCGTTTCGACTTCTACTGCGATCTTCCCGTCTTCACCTCTCTCCGTCGATTCAACCGCCAATTCAAGAGTGTTGAGCGCCGACCGGGCATCGCCGTTCGCAACACGCAGCAAGAAATGCAGGGCATCATCAGAAAGCGCTACTCCGTCACGGCCCAGACCGTGATCTTCATCGGCTATCGCTCGGGCGATGATTTCCGTGATGTCCTCGTCCTGGAGCGGTTCGAGCGTATATACCCGAGTACGTGACAACAGTGGTGAAATAACTTCGAACGACGGATTCTCCGTAGTGGCACCGATCAGCGTTACTGTTCCGTCTTCCACATGGGGAAGTAGCCCATCCTGCTGCGACTTCGAGAATCGGTGAATCTCATCGATAAAAAGAATCGTTCGTCGACCTGTTTGCCCGAGCCGATCGCCAGCCAGCGCCATCACGGCTCGCACGTCCTTGATGCCAGATGTAACTGCGCTCAACTGCTCAAAATGTGAATTCGTGGCACCGGCAACCAGCCGTGCCAGCGTGGTTTTACCACTGCCAGGAGGTCCCCAGAGAATCATCGACGGCAGACGATCTTCGTCGATGGCTCGGCGCAGTACTTTGCCCGGTGTCAGGATGTGTTTTTGGCCCACATATTCATCAAGATTGGTGGGTCGCATTCGGGTCGCTAACGGCGCGATACGATCCTGAAGTTCTTGTTTTCGTCGGTCAAATAGCGTCATTTACGGGGTCTGCAAAACTAGATTTGATATAGGAAGCGGAGAGACGATTTCCTGCCTGAACACAGGTTACGCCATTCGATCAGTTGCCAGTCGCAAAACTGGCGTTCGCTACCTTCGTGGCAGCGCCTTCGGCACGATCAAATTGTTGGAGCGCCGGTTGAACGCCTTGTGCCCACCGTAGTTCATTTCGGCGATAGTCACCCCGTCTCCACCATCTCCCCATGAGGCAGGATAGTGGCGCACGACGAGTTCGCTTTTCGTAAGCGTGTCGCGGGTGATCTGTTTGAGCACGCCAGTTCCGTGACCATGATTTATTTTGGCGATATGAAGCCGAGCGTTGTGGCATCGCTGCAGGTGAATCTTGATCGCAGTATCGGCTTCGACCGCCCTCATACCGTGAAGATCAATCTCGATTTCAACAGCATCAACACCACCGGAAGAACTGGCCTCCCAGCCTTGCTCGGATGTTGGCTTCGGGCGTCTGCGACGTTTTGGGCTCATTTGCCGGATCGCTCCAATGCGAACTTCACGGCCTCGATAACCGCAGCATCCTGACCCGGCAACACAGTGCGCGGGTCGAGCAATATCTGGTCATTCTCGATGCGGGCGATTACCGCCACTGGGCTTTGGCGAAGACTGGTCGCAAAACTGTCGGCACTGGCGCTGCCGGGTTCTACAACGAGTACCGAAGTGGGCAAAGTTTGACCCGGCAAGGATCCTCCACCGATTGCAGATCGTGCCGACTCCACATCGCCGGCTCCGATCTCATCTCGCCACTTTTCAGCCCTTGCAGCGACCTGTGCCTCACTCATTGAAATCATGTTCCAGATCGGGATTTCTTCTTCGTGAGCGTCTTTCAAATACGAAACAAGAGTCGCAGCGATAGCCGATAGCGTCATCTTGTCGATGCGTACAGCACGGGCGAGTGGATGCTTCGAAACGAGATCGACCCACTTCTGACCACCAGCGATGAGCCCTGCCTGCGGACCACCAAGCAACTTGTCGCCAGAAAATAGCGTTAAGGCAGCGCCGTCGGAGACCGACTCCTGCACCTGAGGTTCCTGATCGAGACCGTATTTGCGAGTGTCGACAAGGCAACCAGAGCCCAGATCGTTGATCACCGGGATACCGTGTTTATTTCCCACAGCAACCATGTCGGCGAGAGCTGGAACATGCGTGAAGCCCTCGACCACGAAATTGCTGGGGTGAACTTTCAAAATTGCGGCAGTATTCGGGGTGATTGCGTTCTCGTAATCGGCTGCATACGTTCGGTTCGTCGTGCCGACCTCGATGAGAGTGGCGCCTGATTGCAGCATCACGTCCGGGATTCGGAATCCACCGCCGATCTCGACTGCCTCGCCACGAGAAACGATGATTTCTCTCTTGGAAGAATCGGCACCAACAACAGCGGCGAGAGTCAGTAAAACGCCTGAAGCGTTGTTGTTGACTGCCATCCCTGCTTCGGCACCAGACGTTTGGGAAATCAGTTCAGAGATATGGGCGTTGCGTGATCCGCGTTTCCCAGACCCAAGATCGAACTCAAGGTCCGAATAAATCGATGCAGAAGCGGCCGCTGCCTTAGCAACTCCAACGCTCAACGGAGCCCGCCCCAAATTCGTATGCAGCACGACGCCGGTAGCGTTCACTACAGCCTTCGGCCACGCTCCCCATGCCCGATCCGCTCGATCGACTATCGTAGCGATCATCGCCTCTGTCGACGGCGCGTCGCCGTTGCTCTTGATCTCCGACCGTGCCTTCGCCAGAACGTCTCTCGCAACCATCGTTACGGCGTCGTGGGAAAAGTCGCGCACGAGCGTCATCACTTCATCTGATTGAAGCAATGCGTCGACCGATGGCAGCGATCGGTATGCGGACTCTGTCATAAATCTCTCCAAGCCCCGCACACCCGTGTGCGTTCGGCTAAAAAACTGTCCCACTAGCTTAACTAATTACTTTTGGGCAATACCGGGTACAAAAGTTTACTACTGCTGAACTGCGTTCTAGTTGGAAATAACGCAGCGATAGGGCACCCGCGGGCGTAAGATTAGTCGGTTCGCCACATTGGTAACTGGGAGCACAAGTGTTAATCATCGGCCTTACCGGCGGTATTGGAACCGGAAAAACCGAGGTCACACATGTTCTTCGTGAACTGGGTGCCGTGGTGTTCGAATCGGACAAGGTTGCGCATTCGTCCTACGAGCCTGGTACTGAGGCACATGGGCTGATCGTTAGCCGATTCGGTGATGGCGTGCTGGATGAATCTGGATCTATCGATCGGAAGCATCTGGGCAAAACCGTTTTTTCGGATCCTGCCCGACGTTTGGAGCTTGAGGAAATCGTATGGCCAGCCACGCGGAAGCTGACTCTGGCCCTGTTGGAAAATGAGGAGAAACGCGGAACTGAAATTGTCGTTGTCGAGGTCCCAAAATTATTCGAATCTGGATGGGATCAAATCGCTGACGTTGTTTGGACTGTTGAATCGCCACAGGGTGAAATCAACAAACGAGTAGAACAACGATCAGGGCTTGGCGGGGCGGAAACCGATGCTCGAGTGGTGGCACAGCTGACTCGAGAAGAACGTGTCGCCAGAGCTGACCAGATGATCGAAAACGACGGAACACTTGAAGAACTGCGTGCTCAAGTATCAAGAATCTGGGAATTGTTCCCAAAATAAAAAAACGGATTCATATCCGTAGTAGTTCGCCGGTTTTATCGGTGAGGAAAAGCCTTCAAGGCGCGAGTACTAATGGCCACACAGCAATACATCGAACGGAATATCGAAGAGTATTACGTTACGGAAGAACCGTATTACGTACCGAGTTCTGACGAAATCGAAATTTTTGAATCGGCCTATCGTCAGCGAGTTCCGATCCTTCTAAAGGGCCCGACTGGAACTGGTAAAACTCGATTCGTTGAGCATATGGCATGGCGCTTGAGCGAGGGGATTTCAAAGCGAAATCCCGATGATTCCCAGAACGGTACTAGTGGAAAACTTCCGCTGATCACCGTGGCATGTCACGAAGACCTTACCGCCAGCGACCTTGTTGGACGCTACCTGCTCGATGCCGACGGCACGCGTTGGATCGACGGTCCACTGACCCGTGCAGTGAAGTTCGGTGGAATTTGCTACCTCGACGAAATCGTTGAGGCACGAAAAGACACCACTGTCATCATTCACCCGCTCACTGACCACCGACGTTCGCTGACTATCGACAAGCTCGGTTCGACTATCGATGCTGCCGATGGTTTCCTGCTGGTTGTTTCCTACAACCCTGGATACCAGAACGCGCTTAAAGATTTGAAGCACAGCACCCGACAGCGATTCGTTGCCCTGGAATTCGACTTCCCGGACGAGGAACACGAAGCACAGATCATCGCTCACGAGTCTGGCTGTGAACCGGCTATCGCCGAACGATTGGCGAGGCTTGGAGTGAAAATTCGAAACCTTCGTGAGCACGGCCTTGAAGAAGGTGCCAGCACTCGAATGCTTATCTACGCAGGTCGCCTCATCAAAGAAGGCGTATCTCACAGACGTGCATGCCAAGTGTCTGTGACCTGGGGTATCACCGACGATCCCCAGATCCAGCGCAGCATTGATGAGGTTGTAACTTCGATCTTCGCGTGAACACTACCAAGCTAACGATCAACCAGCTCGAATCTACCCTCAGGTCATACTCTGGCGGAAGCCAGAAATCCGAGGGTAGTGGAGCTGCCGCGGCTGTTTCGGTTTTGTTCAACATGACAAACGGCGAGCCGTGTGTATTGATGACCAAAAGGGCAGCAACGCTCAGACATCACAGCGGTGAATGGGCGTTCCCTGGCGGGATGATCGAGGAATCGGACGAATCGGCGATGCACGCTGCGTTGCGTGAGACGTTCGAGGAGATTGGTGTCGACTCAGGTGAAATCGATATCTGGTGTCAGATGAGTTCAGTCGATACATCGACTGGATTCGAGGTTCGGCCGTACACAGGGCGAATTAGCGACACGGTGGAGTTTGTGCCTCAGGAAAGCGAAGTTGCTGAGGTGGTGAGTGTGCCGGTTCGGATATTTGTTGATGATGCTTCAAAACGCACTATCACCCTTATCCGTAATGGCCAGACACGAAAATTGAAGGCTTACGCATACGAAGATCGAATAATCTGGGGCGCTTCGGCCCGGATCATTTCTAACGTAATCGACATTGTGATAAATGCAGCATGACAAAGTCTGAAAAAGGGCAAAACCAGAGTTGACTAGTTCTGACGACCCAAAACAATCGGGGATCGAAAACACAAGAGAAGAACTCAAGCAGTTTCCTGCTCCGGTTCTTGAACGCTATGAAGTAGCCCTCGAGAAACTTTCGGGCCGGCTAGCCGACGAGACATGCCAACAATGGTCTGAGGAAGGTCTGGAGATCGCTCGCAAGACTGTTCGCTCGTGGGAAGCCGCAGCGGAGTTCTTCGATGCCTCTGTGGCCGTTCAACGCCAGCTCCCTTCAGGCCAATTCCTGAAATGGGCAAAGACAGGCACATCGCTCTGCGAAGACTCGCCGTCACTCGCCGTTGCATATTTCAAATCGTCGCCAAAATCGATGCTCAGGCTCCGACCTCGGTACATCGACGACTGGGCGAACGTGTGCCGCGCGCTGTATCGGGGAACATGGAAGTCATCGGCACTTGCTTGCAGGTTGTTCGAAGCAACACCTGATCTGCTTGAGTCGCTTTCGTTCGAAGAGTTCTGCCACTTTGGCGAGTTCCTCGAAGTGCTTTCACGCCGTTCCTACGATCAGGCTGGCGATGCCCTTGGCGCCGGTATCGACCTCTTCCCGAAAATTCCGGGCGATATCGACCGATTCATAAATCTTGCCCAAATCGTTGCTGAAAAGTCGTGGCGCGAAACCGCTGTGCTTTTCGATTCGGCGACTGCAGCCCTGGTCGAGCTAAACGCGAGCCACCGTGCACCGCTGATTTCGCTGGCCCGGCGTTTGGTTATCACCGGCGTAAGTGACGCTGCTGGAGTACTGAGAGACGGCGCCAACACCGTGAATCGTGTGCCAACCGATTCGCGGGATCGCCTGTTAGAAATGACAGACGGCATCGCCGCGGTTTCGGCTCCGGCTGCACCAGAGTTTCTCAAGATTGCCCCCGAAGTTCTCGAACGAGTGACATTCGATCAGATGGCCCAATGGCAGATCGAAGGCATTCAGACTGCGCGTGAAAGTGACGAAGCTGCGGTTTCGTACTTCAAGCTTGAATCACCCCGTTCGCTTGAGATGCTCGATTCGCTTTCATCTTCGATCGAACTCTCGCGGGTCAAGGACATCATTTCGATGTACTGCCTGGCCCTCACAGGTCGCAATATCGATATTCAGGCCGCACAGGCGCTTGCCGAAAAGAACATCGGCTGGTTCCAGGGCGAATTGCCCACGACCGAAGGCACGACTATCTACATGCCATCGGTCATCAACCGATACACGTCTAAAAACGAGAACTTCGGCTTCTTCAAGGTGATTTCTACTCACCAGATAGGTCATATCGAGTTCGGTTCGTTCGCATTTGACTTCAACGAGCCATCGTTCATTTTCGATGATCTTCGATCACGTCTTCCCGGAGCAACCGAGCTCAAGGCTGCCAAAGCTGCCGACGAGGCCGCCAAAAAGAAGGCTTCGGCAAAACCTGAGATGGTTGTATTTGGCCACGAATCTCCGGTTTCAGCATCTTCGGTGACACCAGAGCCGGCTGCCGAACAGGAGACTCCCGAGTTCCTGACCGACATGAGCCGATTCTTTGATCTGTTCCAAGAACGTCGGTTGGCGCTCGACGTTTTCACAGTTCTCGAGAGCTCTCGAATCGACGGCAACGTCGAGGAGCTCTACCCGGGCATCATGGATATGTACGGGATGGTGCGCGGCGCAGCGCTTGAATCCCGCCCAGACGTAACCGATCTGCCGGCTCGTGAAGCACTCGTCGAGTTCATGATCCGGGTGAGCCTTGGTCAGGTCGACGACATGATCGTTCCGAGTGAACACAAAGATGCCGCTCGAAAGCTTCGCAGACTCATCAGAAAGGTCACCACGGTCGACGCCATCGTGGAAGACGCTGCTGAGGCGGCGATTCGTGCCTACTCAATTCTCATCGATATCAAGAACGAAGAGCTGGACGACGATGAATTCGAACAGCTCGAGCCCGAAGATGAAGAAGAATCGGCCAACAATGACGAGGAAGATGTCGTTGATCCTGAAGAGGTGATTCAGCAGTTCATGGGCCAGGCTTCCCCCGATGGTGAGGGTGAAGGCGAACCGGAAGAAGGCTCGGATGAGCAGGATTCCGAAAGCGAAGGCGAAGGCCAAGAGGATGACTACTCGTCGCCACAGGAAGTCGACTACCGCGGCGAGTTCAAGCCCGAGCTTTCCCAACTGCTTTCCCAACTGCAGATGATGGAAAGCGGCGAGATGTCGGAGGGTGGCGAGATGGAGCCGATCACCCAAGAACAGCTCGAAGAGATGATGAAGAACGCTCCTGAAATGGAAATGGAGCAGACCGAAGGCGAAGAAGGCGGTGAACAGCAGGTATCAGAGATGATCGAAAACCTGATGAAAGAGCTGCAAAAACGCGATCCCGAAAATCAGCAGTTCCAGCCCGGTCCTTCGCAACATGTCGATGAAGATGGCGGTCCGCTAACTGCCACGG
>CAVOCL010000064.1:0-8526 GCA_963694185.1 Dehalococcoidia bacterium | reverse complement strand
GCAGTGTTCAGGCCGTGGAACCGAACGAAAAGTTCGAAAGATCGAAGTTCAGATCCCTGCTGGAGTTGAACACGGCACGCGACTGATCGTTCACGGTGAAGGCGAATCGGGTGGGCGCGGCATGGGAAACGGCGACCTTTATGTGCACATCGGTGTTCAGCGAGACAAGATCTTCGCACGCCGAGGCAACGATGTGGTCATGACGGTAAATGTGAACATGGTGATGGCCGCACTTGGTGGGATCATCAACGTTGAAACCCTCGACGGATCACACGACATCGACATCAAACCCGGCATCCAATCTGGATCAATTTCTCGAATAAGGGGAGCCGGCATCCCCCACATGGGAGCCAGTGGCCGCCGAGGTGATCAGCTGGTTGAGTTAAAAGTTGTAACGCCTAAAAACCTCGATGAACATCAGGCTGCGTTAATGCAGGAACTTGCAGAGTCGTTCGGACTCGAGCGAGTTGGCGAAAGTTCAGGATCGGGCGCCGGCATATTCGATCGCTTCAAGGACGCCTTCCGGGGCGAAGACTCCTAGATCTTGAGGGCTATTTTCGCCCACCCCTACCCGGCACGAAATTTCGAAAGTAGATCAGATGCGCTGGTTACAGCTCAGCATTAAGGCACCGCCCGAGTACGTAGAGCCGCTGACGCATCTGTTCACCACTCACGGCGAAGGCCCCGCAGCGGTCGAACAGCCCGGTGGTTACAACCCCGACGAAGGCGAATCTCCTGATCCGACTGCATGGGTGATAATCCGGGGCTGGCTTCCGCTCGACCCAACCACTGAATCTCGCAAAACGGCGATCGATGTTGGAGTACGGCTGATCAGATATCTGGTCGACTTACCCGAGGTCGAAGAGCTTGAAGTTAGCGATGACGAGTGGCGCAATCAGAAGTTCGAACCGATCAGGGTTGGCAAAAATCTGGTCATAGTTCCACGTTCAGCCGAGTTCACTAGCAAGCCGTCAGACGTAGTAATCGAACTGGAGCCGGGGTTGGCGTTCGGCACCGGGCATCATCCGACCACGCTGATGTGCCTGGAAGAGATAGAGCTGGCCCTGAAGCCCGGTGATAGGTTCTTGGACGTCGGTTGCGGTTCCGGGGTGCTCTCCATCGCTGCATTGGCACTTGGCGCCAGTCACGCAGTTGGGCTTGATATCGAAAATGATGCGGTTATTTCTTCGAAGGCCAATCTGGAAGAGGCAGGATTTACTGATCGATCAACCATTCTCGCTGGATCGATTCCACATGAGGAAGTTCCCGATGGCGGTTTCGACGTGGTTGGCGCAAACATTGCAGCCAACGTGTTGATAATGCTTGCGGAACTGTTGATGGCTTCCGTTTCGGATACTGGTGTGATTATTACTTCTGGCGTGCTCGATACTCGTCTTGACGCTGTAGTGGCAGCGTTTGAGGTGGTTGGTGGAGAGGTTCAGTCAACCAGGAAAATCGAAGACTGGACTGCTACTAGAATTACTCGTGCTCGCGGGGCCGGGCAGAACTAATGCATCGCTTTTACGTTCCCGATATCGACGCTAGCGATCGTGCCATTACTTTGGACGGCATGGTCGCCCGGCAGCTTAAAACCGTTCTGCGTGTTGAAGCCGGCGAGCGTGTACGGCTTTTTGATGGATCGGGATCGGAGTGGGAAGTTGAGATCGATCATGTCGGTAAAAACGTGATTTCGACAACGCTGATTTCAGCAGTCAAGCCGGTGCCTGAGCCGTCGGTGAAAATCACGATGCTGCTTGGACTCGCAAGAGCTGAGCGGATAGAACTGGCGATTCAGAAGTGCACGGAGCTTGGTGCTGTGCGGTTCGTTCCGGTGATGTCGGAGCGGGTGCAAGGCGGCAATACGGGTACACCTTCTGATAAGCGACTCGAGCGCTGGCAGCGAATCGCCGTTGAAGCGGCAGAGCAAAGTGGGCGAGCGATAGTTCCCGTCGTCGAATCACCAATGCCGGTCATGGAAGCCGTCGAGAAGACAATCGCAGAACAGCCGCTGTTGTGCATGTGGGAAGAGCTGGACGACGAGTCGCGATCTCTCAAGTCGGCACTGAATTCGCTGGACGGTGGCACTGCTGGCCTCTCAGCGTTGATCGGGCCGCCAGGAGGCTTTAGCGAGCGGGAAGCTTTAGTAATTCGGCAGGCTGGAGCCACGTTGGTGACTCTGGGCGCACGTGTACTTCGTAGCGAAACAGCCGCAATCGTCGTGATGTCGGCGATTCTCTATAATCTGGGTGATCTGGGCGGACGCTAAATCAGGTTTTCTGTGAATCTAAAGAACGCCCCATTTTGTTGAAGATGCTAAGTGCTTCTGAATCAAGGCCACCCGGCGCGTTTGCTGCGGCGAACACTCCAACAACAAGTGATATTGCCAATACGAAACCCCAAACAAAGACTTTCCGTTTGCGCTTCTGAATCGCGTTCTTCAGTATCGCTCCGAACGAGACGATAGTCAGAATAGAACCCACCAAAGCGAGAATCGAGAGTGGGCTACTGAGGATGGAATTCACTAAATGGTTGAGGTCGGGCTAGTCATTGGCGTCCTCGTCATTTAACTTCGGGCTGTAGTGTTCGGCCCATCAGATCTCGTATCGCATCAGTAGGCGACGCACCCTCGAACAGCACTGCATGAGTGGCGTTCGTGATAGGCATTTCAATGTCGAGATTTTTAGCGATGCGAACTGCAGCCTGAGTAGTCGGAACACCTTCGGCGGTTTGGCCCAGTTCCGTAAGAACAGTGTCTAAATCTCGCCCCGATGCCAGCCCGATACCAAGTCGATAGTTTCTGCTCAACGGTGAGTAGCACGTTGTAAGCAAATCGCCCATGCCGCTCAAACCAGCGAAGGTTTCAGGTTTTGCCCCCATCGCCACGCCGAGCCGCGTGATTTCATGAAGCCCTCGCGTCACATACGCCGCTTTGGCGTTTGCGCCAAGTCCCGCTCCATCGATAAATGCCGCACCGATCGCAATGATATTTTTCAGCGCTCCACCAAGCTCTACACCAATTACATCTTCGCTTCGGTAAACACGAAATACCTCGGAACTGAGCTGTTCTTGAACCGTCTCGCCTATCTGATCGTTCGGAAAAGCAATGGTAGCGGTCGCCGGATTGCCCGCAGCAACTTCAGGCGCAAGGTTTGGCCCGGAAAGCACGCCAATTTTATCTGGGTTGAATGCAGGTAGTTCCTCGGCAATAACCTGCGACATGCGTTTTCCGGAAGATATTTCGATGCCTTTGGTAGCGCACACGATGTTTGATTCGGCTGAAATCGCACTGCCGATCTGGTTCAAGTTATCTCGAACGGTCACCGATGGGACTACGACTATCACAAGCTCTGCGCTTGAAATCGACTCGTCGAGCGATGGCGAAACGGTCATCAGATCAGGGAACTCGACTCCCGGGACTGCTCGCTCGTTCACACGCGCCGAAGTAAGCTCTGTCGCCCGCGATTCTGTGCGGGACCAGAGAACTGTTTTATGTCCGATTCGTGCGAGAAGTATTCCGAGGGTGGTTGCCCATGCCCCCGTACCAACAATGCCTATGTGTGTCACACATGCAGTTTACGGGGTTCGCTGTGCCCTGCGCGGAGATGGTTTGTTCTCCAGCCGTGATTCATCGCCTTTTGCGAGGCGGTCGACGTTCGAGCGGTGGCTCCAGATGATGAGCACTCCAACCGGAATAGCGAACAGTAGGTTCCAGAGATTGTGATCCCAGCCAAAAATCGAGAGTTCGAAGATGCTGAAAATCACGAGCAGTCCGAGACTAACGGTGCTGCCGATAATGGATCCCAGAGACACATATCGAGAGATTGCAGCAATGAGCACTCCGACGAGCGCGATGACCGCTGCAATTGGGGAAATAACCGCCAGCGCACCGAATCCGGTCGATACGCCCTTGCCGCCCTTGAACTTGATATACACCGGGAACATATGGCCAAGAACAGCAACCGTTCCGGCTGCGGCTACAAGCCACGTCTCGCCGTTCATGACATATCTGGAGAGGGCGATAACAGAAACGCCTTTTGCGAAATCGGCTGCGAAAACTGTAGCGCCAGCACGCGGTCCGAGAGTACGAGTTACGTTTGTAGCGCCCGATCCGCCACTGCCATAGCTGCGTATATCAACGCCTCGCCAGAGCCGGCCGATGATCACGCCAAATGGAATAGCCCCAATGAAATAGGCGGCTACCAAAACAATTATTACTACGGTCAGATCAGTCATCTTCGCGGTTTATAAAGTTCATCCTCAACGGGGAACCAATGAACCCAAAATGGTCCCGCAGTTGGTTCTCCAGGTACCTGCGGTAGCTGAAGTGTATTAGTTCTGGGTTGCGCGCGCTAAATTCGAAGGTTGGTGGTGACGTTCGGGTTTGAATTCCACGGAATATTCGTGCTCGTCTTGTGCCGACTCCCGGAAGTGGATTTTCACCCATTGCATCGAAGACGACTCGGCTGACTTCTGCGCGAGGAATTTGCTTCGTGAACTCTCCATATACTTCGAGAATTGTGGGCAGCAGTTCGTTCACGCCCCAGCCTTTGATGGCTGATGTGAATACGATCGGAACGCTTGGAATGAACTTGAACCGGTTTCTGATTTCGGCCATCGCCTCGGATTTGTCGAGATCGAGTTCTTTCGCCAAGTCCCACTTGTTCACCACGATAACTGAAGCACGCTTAGCATCGTCGATGTAGCCACCGATGTGGGTGTCTTGCGAGGTTACAAATTCGGTGGCATCGAGAACGAGTACGGCGACGTAGCAGCGTTCGATGGCGCCGATCGTTCGAATAGCGCTGTACTTTTCGATACCGGGGTCGGCCTTACCACGTTTGCGCAGACCGGCGGTGTCCAAGAACGTAATTCGGGTGCCTTCGTAGTCGAACAGCGAGTCAACGGTGTCTCGGGTGGTACCAGCGACCGGGCTTACGATTGCTCGTTCTTCACCGGTGAGCGCGTTGAACAATGCTGATTTTCCGGCGTTTGGTCGACCGGCGATTGCGACTCGCACGGAGTTCTTGCCGATTATTTCAGGCTCGAACGCCGGGAGTTTTTCGAATACCGATTGCATCAGATCGCCAATACCAGTGTCGTGGTAGGCGCTAATTGGATGCGGGTCACCGAGTCCCAGTGCGAAGAACTCGTAGATCATGTCTTCTCGCGAAAGCGTGTCGGCTTTGTTTGCCGCAAGCACGACCGTCTTACCAGTTCGACGCACCATGTCGGCGGCATCCTGGTCGGCGTCGGTCACGCCTTCGTTTACATCTACGCAGAAAATAATCGCATCGGCCTGATTCAGCGCTACCTCTACTTGAGCGCGAATGTCGTCCCACATGATTTCATTGTGCGGACGATCTTCTACCCCGGCGGTGTCGACCACGAGATATCGGTGTCGCCCCCATTCGGCGTCAATCGAAACTCGGTCACGAGTCGTGCCGGGAATATCACTGACGATCGCGATTCGTCGACCTGCCAAACGGTTGAACAGGGTCGATTTGCCGACGTTTGGTCGGCCTATGATTGCTACTACTGGGAGTGCCATTATTGCGTTGCGCTCACGACGATAAATATTGTCTGCCGGTTAGGTAATACAGTTCAGACTACCGGCGTATCTGAGTTCGAATGAAACGAGAACGTTAAATCAGTTTTTCCATTAGAGCGGCCTGCGCCCACAGGCGGTTTTCAGCTTGATCGAACACAACTGATCTTGAGTCGTAGAGGAGACCATCGGAGATTTCCTCGCCTGGATGTGCCGGAAGATCGTGCATGAACTTCACGTTTGCCCCAGCCTGATCGAGCAAGCCGGGGTTCACCTGGTAGCCGTCGAAATCGACCAAACGCTTGGCAGTTTCTGTTTCCTGCCCCATGCTGGTCCATACGTCGGTGTAAACGATATCTGCTCCGGCTACAGCTTCCTCTGGGCTAGTGACCTGCGTCACTGATCCGCCAGCCGAAGCTCCGTAAGTGTTTGCGCCTTCAAGTGATTCGCCGGGGACTGTGTAGCCAGCTGGTGAAGCAACCGTAAGGTGCCCGCCCAATCCGGCTACCGCGTATCCAAGGCTAACTGCAACGTTGTTTCCATCGCCGATGTACGCCACTTTCGCACCGGATACACCGCCGAGCTGTTCCATGATCGTCTGCGTGTCGGCGAGGGCCTGGCACGGGTGTTCGAAGTCGGTGAGGGCGTTGATGACCGGAATGCTTGCCGCAGCTGCGAACTCTTCGATGGTCGATTGTTCGAACGTGCGAATTACGGCGATGTCGGACATACGGGACATCACGTTGGCGACGTCGGCAATCGGCTCTCGCCTGCCCAATCCAACTTCTTCAGGAGCGAAATGAACGGGGTGTCCACCAAGTTTTTCGGCGCCTACCCAGAAAGATAGTTTCGTGCGCAACGACGGCTTTTCGAACAGAATCGCAACCGATTTGCCAGCGAGTGCGTTGCTTGTTGCACCGGCTTTTAGTTCGATTGCGCGTGCAAGCAGCAGCTGAATTTCTTCAGGCGCGATATCGCTGAGTTTTAGAAAGTGGTTAACCATTTTGGGGAGTGACCTCGACTCGAATTAGAAATGAAAAAGAACGTGTGCTATTTCGGGGTGCTTATGCACCTTTGGTTCGGAGTCGCCGAAAGCTGTTTTGGTCCCTGTTATTTCCTGCGCAAAGCGCAGGGTGAACCAATATGAACGTGCTTGATTTCAAGAGTCGAAATTCTGGTTTCGTGAACCGCCAGTGACGTTATTCAACTGACGAGTGCTCAATTCTAACTCGACATAGCGCGCGAAACTACGCTTCACTATTAACGTTTTTCTAAGCAGGCTTGAACTTGAGTAACGTTTGGCCATCTTCGTGGTGTTCGAACACGGGCTTTAGGGCCATTCCGATTTGAAGATTTTCGGGTTCAGGGTCGATGCCAACGATATTGGTTGGGACGATCACGTCTTCTGCAAGCTGAACCAGTGCCGTGATGTACGGCACGTCGCCGACGAATCCCATGTGGGGTGCGATGTGGACGATGGCGAACGTGAACAGTTCAGCGTCGCCTGATACGCGTACCCACTCAATGCCTTCGGCTCCGCTGGCGGGATCGTGGATCGAAATTTGCCTCGGATAGAACTGGAACTTACCGGTGGCTTTAGATCGCTGCAGCCAAATTTCTTCGTTCTTGAGACCCTCCCAATAGCGGTCGGTCTCGGGCTGTGGAAGCGGCTGAGGCTTTGGTGTTGTATTTGTCATTTCGTTAGTTGGCCCCCAGTACGACTGTTCCGGTCGACGATAAAAGGCCGCCCGTGCCGTGGGCTACGGCGAGGTTGCAGTTGTCGAGTTGTCGCTCCCCTGCCTGGCCCCTTAGCTGACGCGCTGCTTCGACAACAGTGAAGATGCCGTACATGCCAGGGTGGGTGTAGGAGAGCCCGCCTCCGTTGGTGTTGAGCGGGAAGTCGCCGCCCGGTGCGGTTCGTTGGTCGGCAACAAAGTCGGGGCCTTCACCAGGACCACAGAAGCCAAGGTTTTCGAGGCTGACGAGTACGGTATAGGTGAACGAGTCGTAGACCATTGCAAGATCGAGATCGGAGTGAGTTACTCCTGCCATTTCGAGCGCCTGAGGTCCTGTGTAACGACCGAACGCACTGGTTAGGTCGGGCATCTGTGAGATCCCTGAGTGATCGTGACCTTCACCGGCACCAAGAATCTTCACGCTGCCGTTTTTGGCGTCGCGTGCTCGTTCGGGTGTGGTGATAACTATGGCCGCTCCGGCGTCGGTGACGAGACAGCAGTCCAAAAGATGAAATGGCCACGCCACCCATCGTGAGTTGTGATAATCGTCGAACGTGGTTTCCTTGTCGTAGAAATAGGCCATCGGATTTAAGTTGGCCCACTTACGAGTCGAAACCGCTATTTCGGCCATCGCCTGTCGGGTTCGGTCTTCTCCGAACTGGTGCATGTAGCGTCGGGCTGCCATTGCGTACGAAACGGGTGGTCCGAGAATTCCATAAGGAGCTTCAAACTGCGCCATCGGTGTGCCGGGGTTGCGAGGAATCGGTGCTCGATCGGATCGTCCTGATTGGCCGTGGGTGATCAACGCCACCTCGCAGTATCCGGCTGCAATCGCTGCTAGTGCGTGTGCAACGTGGATGACGAACGACGAGCCTCCTACTGAGGTGCTGTCGGTGTAGCGAGGCTGTATGCCCAGATACTCGGCGACATCTAACGTCGACCATCCAGCGGTGAACAGTGCGTCTACGTCTGATAGTTCCAGTCCGGCGTCATCGAGGGCATTTATCGCTGCTTCGGAGTGATGCGCAAGAGGCGATTTTTCAGGCACCTTGCCGAGCTTGTTCGATTCGCCGACTCCAACAATGTGAGCCTGACCTGAGAGGTTTTTTAGTCTTTGAATATTGGGCATGTTTTATTAACTCGAATTCGCCCCTGACAGCCCGATATCCGGGCAGCGTCTGGGGCTGGTCGAAGAACTATTGCAGCGGTGAGTATGGCGTGGGAGTGAGCAGCTGGTTGCGAACG
>CAVOCL010000063.1:0-8593 GCA_963694185.1 Dehalococcoidia bacterium | reverse complement strand
GTGGTGCACAGGCCGAACTGGCGTGGATCGGGCATGAATTCCTTGACGATCTGCCCGAAGAAGCTGGCGGACCCAAGTTTCTTGGCTTCGATGCCGAACGAAATCCGCACTTCGCAGTTGATGTGACAGCTGTTGAAGATCCGTCTGGCATCGCCGCCCTCGCATCTGGAGCCGAGTTCGAAGACGGCCGAGCAGCAGCAACCGATATTCCACAGGAACAATCGGGAATTCTGGCCCAGGCTCGCTCGAATCTAAACTGGCACGCCCAGCACCGATTCTGCTCAGCATGTGGCACCGAATCTCAAAGCTTCAGGGGCGGGTTGATGCGCCAGTGCCCGAACTGCAAATCTCAACATTTTCCACGAACCGACCCAGTCGCCATCATGCTCGTCTACAAAGGCGACAGGTGCGTGATGGGTCAAACCCTCGCCCGCTCAAACTCGACGTTCTACTCGTGCCTTGCAGGGTTTATGGATCAGGGAGAGGCGATCGAAGAGGGCGTGCGGCGGGAAGTGATGGAGGAAGCTGGCCTGAAAGTAGGCAAGGTCACTTACCACTCGTCGCAGCCGTGGCCGTTCCCGGCATCGCTGATGATCGGCTGCCACGCAGAAGCGATTTCAGAAGATATTGTTGCCGATCCCGGTGAAATGGCCGACGTTCGATGGTTCACCCGCGACGAAGTAAAGCTCGCTCTCGAAAATAAACTTGAAGGGGTCAACATCCCCGGACCCATCGCCATCGCCCATCACCTGATCAAATCTTGGGCGTACGAGACAGCTGGGATTTAGTTGGAACTCCGAGCGGCTGTTGCTGGCGAAGAAACCAGAGTCGTTGAACTAATAAACGATCTGATTATCGAGCTAGGTGGAGCGCCGTTGCCTGTGTCGAAGGCCGTTTCAACCGTCGCATCGTTCATCAATGGCGATCTTACTGGTGCAGTTATCGTTGCCGCTAACGACGATGATCTGGTCGGGGTTTGCACACTCTCTTATCAGCCATCGATCAGGACGCTGGGCACCTACGCAATTATTCAAGAGATGTACGTGGCGCCTGATTTTCGTAGTGAAAAGCTTGGTGAGCACCTGATCGAAGCGGCCAGATCCGTTGCTGAAGATGCTGGATGCCCGATGGTCGAGTTGAGCACGCCCCCGAACGGCGAAAGAGCCGAGAACTTCTACCGTCGAGTAGGCTTCACTCAGGTAGGCGTCCGAATGCGACACAAGTTTTAGAGTTCAGGCGAACGACGTCATCATTGAGCCCACTGTCATGCTGAACTTGATTCAGTATCTGTGGTGCGCGGAAATTAACGATTGCCTCAGCTGACAATGCCAAGGGCGACAACGCCCAGCGCGTCCCCACCTCCAGCTCCTTCGGCTACGGATGCCGAAGTTTATCCCGATGAAAATCGGGGCTCAGGAAAGGAATGCGCCCTAGGCGCCACCTACTCGATGAACTCTAGCCAGTTGCCTTCTGGGTCTCTCGCATAAACAATTCCGTGCCGCTCGCCATTGTCGGCATTGCGAATAATTGGGTCGGTTACAAACATGATCCCCTTCCCCGAAAGATCATCGAAAGTAACTTCGATGTCTTCAACGTTGAAGCAAATATGGTTCGTCCCGACGCGGGTCATATCGTCATCACGATCCGCAGACTCGGGCTCGTGATATTTCACAAGTTCGATTCGGTGACCGTCTGCGAACCCAATGAAAACAAGCGTTCGCCGTGATCCCGCAATTCCAGTGTGATTTCCCTCGGGTGGGGCATCCGACTCAACCCGATTCAGCTCGGTAAGGCCCAGATCATCGCAGTAAAAGCTCACCATCAGATCAAGATCGCTAACAACAATTCCGGTGTGGTTGAATCCTGTAACCAAACAAATTCTCCGAATTCAATCCAGTCCCACGTCAATAAAATCGCACGGGAAAAAGCTTATTCGTTCCCGTAAATTTCGATGTTTTGATTAGAAATAGAGATTGAAAACCAGAATGCACGGCGACTTGGGAGCGGATCTAAACGAGAGCCTTCTAGCTCACCTGACACTGCGAGTCCCGCAAGATTCCACTCGATACCTGATTGGGAATCTACGAACATCCCATCGACGAACTCGAATTCCAACTGGCGGTCGTCGGGATTCAAGCGACGCGAAAAAACGGTTGCAAATGAACCGCTGCCACGAGAGAAAATAACCACCGGTTCGCCACCGATTTCATCGTTGACCGCCGAATCGCCAATCCGGCCCGGCGCATAAGCCCGTTCAATGTCGCCTATTGCCACTGCAACCACGATCTCAGCAGGTCGCAAATCATCGCTCACAAGTTCGTCGTCAACGGGGAACGGGTATCGGTTCTCGCCCTCGTTGATGAAGCTGGCGTAGGTCGAAAACGGATCTCGCAAATATTGCGAATCACGAGCACCAAGACCCTGATCACGAGAGAGAACCTTCGTATTCGGGTGTATTGCGATCCAGTCACCCCACCCCATCACAGATGACGCCAACGGTTCCAGACGCTCCCCGGTCAGCTCTCCAACAACCGCTTCTCCGCCAGTTTGGAACCAGTACGACCCGGTTTCGTGATCGAACATGACCATATCCGAGTTGTACAGCGCGCTCGTGTTGCCAAAAACGAACGCCTGGCCGTCGACCCGGCTACCAAACACGATCCCCGACCCACATAGCGGACAGTAGGTGACGACCAAGGGCACGCCGTCGATCACATCGTTCACAATCTCGTGAAAGTTCAGGAACTTGATCGGGTAAGCGTAGGCATCGCCACTTTCGCTAACGTATCCAACGATCAGATCACCAGGCTCGATCCAGTCGTCAACCCCGGGGTCTTCGTATCGTGGCTGGTAAATCGGTTTGATCGCATCACGCAACAGATCGATGAGTTCGTTGCTGGCCGACGAAAGCTTCGTAGTCGAACCGTCGAATCGATCAAAGTAGATGTCGCTCATATCAACTGAGTGTTTAGATCGATCAAGCACAGGAGGCGGCGGAAACGTTGGTTGCCGAACAACGGGCGATGAGGGTTCGGTTGTTGCGGTGGGACGAACAGTTGGCTGAGGTGCTACTTCTTCTGCCGGAGCAGTCGGCGAAGACGCTGGTGATTCAGGCGACTCAGATTCGCATGCCACAAACGCGATCGTCGCCAGCGCGACCAGAGCCAATCCGATAACCCGCCTCGAAAGTATTGCCATGCGATGTTTGATGCAACCGGCCCGAATCAAGGTTTGTTTCAGTAGGTGCTTCTATCATTCCGAGGAGCTACCCACCTATCCCGGCAGCACGTCCTTGAACAGCCTGAGCATATTCCCGCCGGCGATCTTCTCGATCTCAGCCGCGGTAAACCCCGCACCCACCAGCGGATCCCACAAATTCGGTAGTTCGCTCGAATCTTCGAGTCCTTTTGTCCACGTGATATCGGACTGATCGGTGTTGCGCAGGTACGGCACATCTCGTTCAGGATCGCCAAGCACCCAATCAGGACCCAGCCCAACAACGTCGATCCCACCCACATCAGCAACATAGCGAATCTGTTTCACAACATCGGCAATCTCAGCCTGAACACCGTTCACACCAAGCACCAGTCGTGAACAAAAATGCATGCCGATCACGCCACCGTTTTCGCCCATAGCGCGAATCTGCTCGTCCCACAGATTTTGCGGCTTATCAGCAATCGCACGACCACCCGAATGTGAATTCAAAATTGGCTTTGAAGTAGTCGCCAGCGCATCGAAAATCGTCTGGGGAGCAGAGTGCGAAACATCGACAATCATCCCGAGTTCATTCATCTTCGAAATCACCTGTCGCCCGAACCCGGTCAAACCCGGCTGAGCTGGATCGTTCTCCTGATCCTGAGATGCGCCCAGCCTGTTCGGCATCGCCCAGTTGAACTGAATGTGGCGTAGGCCCATTGGAAACCATGCATCGAGCAGGCTTACGTCAGAACCGAGTATCTTGCCGCCCTCGTTCCCAGCGATAACTGCCATCTTGCCTTCACTGCGAGCAAGTTCAAGATCGCCAAACTCCCGAACGACCCGAACCTTGTAGATAGGATCGGATGCCACGGCGTGCAGATTCGTCAAAGCGCTCAGCCCACGATCACGAAACCCGTCGTAGCTGTCGTATGCCTCGTCGTACGCCTCTTGAGTAGGCGCATCGATCCACGAGTCGACCGTCAAGTGCACAATCTTGCCACTCACGCCACCATCGATATCACGCAGATAGTCTTCGCCGCGCTGCATATGGTCGTGTGCGAGATATACCGGAAAATCGGGCAAAATTGCTTATCCTTCTTCGAGATCCAACAGGCTAACGAGTCCGTTGTGCCAGTTGTATCCGTGGGGTTTTCGTTCGGCATTAATTGCCGGGTTTGACCAGTAATACAACACAATCGAACGTGTTGGCGAGTGGAGCTCCTCCAACGTATTGCCGAAATAATCGGTGAGTTTGCCTAAGTACTGACCCTCTTCAACGATATCGCCTTCTTTAATCGCTGGGTGCCAGATTCCAGATTTATCGGAGTTGATCTGCGAACGCTTGCCCTTGAGGAGTTTTTGTCGAGGTCGGGCAGCGTCGCCACCGAGCATTTTCACCGTCTGGAGTGCCGCTATATAGCCATCGAAGTGAGTTGCCGTGTCCGCTTCAGTAGGCACTCCGTGCTTGCCGCATTCGACCCAGATATTTGCGATTCCTGCGTTGAGTAGAGCGACGCAAAAAGGCGGAATGGACTCGAGATCGTATCTCGGCTCGACGTACTCAACTTCGAAGCCTCGGGCTAACTCCAGAGATTGACCACTCAGTTCGTTCGCACCGCGCATAGGCACTGGAACCCACGACATTAGCGACTGCGCCATTTCACCAGCGTGGGAATCGATCAGGAAGTCGGAATCTTTCACCACGTCGAACAGCGTATCGATCAGCATGTCGCTGTACGTGCCTTCGGGATTGCCCGGTCGGATGAAGTGAACTTCCTTCTGGTCGACCGGATTAAGCTGCATGTTGCGTTCCATGAACGCCCGAGTCGAGATCACGGGAATAATCAGAAGCGTTCCCGATAGCTCTTCGGGTTCTATCGCAGTTATCAGCTTCTGCGCAGCGAGAATTCCCGAGTACTCGCCCGCGTGCATGCCCGACATCACGGTCATGGTTGGGCCGGGGCGAGTGCCGTTGATACGGGCGACAGGAATTTCAATATCCTCGCCAGATGAGTGCGTTCGAGTGACCATCAACTCTTCAAGCCCCGGTTCGGTAGACCACGACCACGCGAGCTGCTCTATGTCGACTGCTCTCGGTTCCATTTATCTCAACCCCCGAAACTCTCACGGCGTTGCTAAACTTGCGCCCGCCGCAAGCATAAGTCGTTCGGCGGGGGTGCGTGCACGCCAAACCCGCAGTTACACATGTGCAATCACAAGGAAATCGCTTGAAGATCAAGTCCATCAAGGCCGTTCTAGTAAAGCTGCCAGAAGTCAAAAATCCAACTACCCCGACTCGCGCTTCTTGGGCCAAATCGGCCAAACGCGCGATGCCGGTGAACATGTACCCGGAATTTTCTCGATACCCCACCAAAACTCCTGGCGGCGGACTTAGCAATGTGTGGGTGCAGGTAATCGCCGAAGACGGTACGTGGGGGCTTGGTCAGTGCGGATTTGGCGAACCAACGGCCGCTTTCGTGAACACGATCATCGCACCAGCCCTTGAGGGTCGGAATTGCCTTGCGATCGAGCACCTAAACGATCTTATGCTTCGTATTTCGTACCGGTTCGGATCAGCTGGAACAGCTTCTACGGCAATGGGCGGAGTCGACCTTGCGCTGTGGGATCTCAAAGGGAAAATAATGGGTCTGCCGGTGTATTCACTACTCGGCGGGCCAGTCCGCGACTCGATCACCTGCTACGCAACGAGCGATGACCTCGATTGGTCGCAGGAACTCGGGTTCACCAAGTTCAAAATCACGAACCCCGCGCACTACTCGGAAGGCGATGCCGGAATCAAAGAGGTTGTCGCACACGTTGCACAGGCTCGAGAAAAGGTGGGCGCCGAACACGACTTGATGATTAATCCTGTGATGGCGTACAACGTTGATTTTGCACTTCGGCTCCTCACAGAACTTCGACCTTATAATCTCCGCTGGTTCGAGGAGCCGCTTGTGCCTACCAACACCGCCGGACTCGCCCACCTGCGCAGGTCGGCTCCATGGGTGGCGATCGCAACCGGTGAAGACCACCATGGTCGACACGCGTATCTTGATCTCGTGGAAAATCGGGCAGCCGACATTTTTCAGCCCGATCTCAACTGGTGCGGAGGTCTAACCGAGGCGATGAAGATCCACGTAATTGGAGAAGCCGCCGGAATTGCAACGATTCTGCATGCAGGAGCGAACAATCCGTTTGGTCAGCACTTTGCGATGGCTGCTACGGAATCGCCAATGGCCGAATATTGGCTTGGCACCGACCCTGGTGTTCCGCTCGACGAAACGGTTCAGATCCCTGGCACCGC
The DNA here is from genome assembly GCA_963694185.1 of Dehalococcoidia bacterium. Taxonomy (GTDB): domain Bacteria; phylum Chloroflexota; class Dehalococcoidia; order Lucifugimonadales; family Lucifugimonadaceae; genus Lucifugimonas. The sequence continues at coordinate 2,091 of CAVOCL010000063.1, read as the reverse complement.
TACCCCTGTGAACGGCAAAATTACGCCTTCGAGCGCGCCCGGTTTCGGCATGGAGTTCGAAACGAGCGATATTAGCGACTGGCCAGAAGGAGGGACTGCCTGATATGAAGATCAAGAACATTCGCGTCGTCAATATCAATGCTCCCGTAGTTGCACCAGGACCCAACACCCGACCCGGCTGGAACAAAAGCTCGATCCGATCGAGGCCGATAAACAGATACTCGGAGTTCCAGAGGGTTGATGGCAGCCAGCCGCACACCTTTCCAAAAGCATGGGTTCAAATTACTGCTGAAGACGGCACGTACGGGCTAGGCTCATGCGCACTCGGAACGGTCGCCGCGCCGCTGATCGACTATTTCATTGCGCCAATGCTCGAAGGACGCGACCCGCTTGCGATCGAACTGCTTAACGACCTCATGTGGCGCTCGAACGAGGGTTTCCAGGGCGGAATCGCCAGTGCGGCTCAAAGTGCGGTCGATCTGGCGTTATGGGATCTCAAAGGCAAGCTGCTCGAACGCCCCGTGTACGAATTGATCGGTGGCCCGAGCCACGATCACGTTGAGCTTTACGCCACCGGCGATGATCTCGAATGGATGCGGGATCTCGGATTCAAACGATTCAAAATCAGCAACCCGTTCTACTACGAAGAAGGGTCAGAAGGACTGGCAAAACTCGAAAATCACGTTGCACGATCGAGAGAAATCGTTGGCGACGATGCTGAACTGATGTTCAACCCGGTCATGTCGTTCAACGCCGATCTCGCTCTACGAGTCGCCGAGCGTCTGAGGCCGTACAAGCTGCGCTGGTTCGAAGAACCTCTGCCCGCGTGGGACATTGAGGGTCACCAAGAACTCAAGACAGCAATGACGTGGACGGCTCTCGCTACGGGTGAGCATCACTTCGGGCGCAAAGCGTTCCAGCATTTAATTGCCGCTCGGGCGGTCGATATTGTTCAGCCCGACATCGAATGGACCGGCGGGTTTACCGAAACGATGAAGATCTACACGTACGCCGAGGCCGCGGGTGTCGAAACGGTTACTCACATCGGCGGAAACACGGCGTGGGGTCAGCACTTTGCATACGCCATGCCAGAAACAACGCTAGCCGAGTGGTTCATGGATACCGATGTAGGCCAACCGGCAGGCGACAAGCAGATGCCGGGAGTTCCAGTGCTCAAAGACGGCAAAGTGGTGCCTTCAAACGCACCGGGCTTCGGCTTAGAAATACCCGAAGAATGGATAGTCCCGTGGGACTACGCCGGTCAAAAACGAGCGGTGTACGGCAAGCCGTAGCCCCGGTCTCAACCAATCTCCGGTAAATCAGCGGCCTCAGCTTCCTCAGCTGAAACCGGCGATGTGACCTGCTCGATAAACCCGATCACAATCAGCCCTACAAGCCCTATCAGGATCGTCACGTACGCATCCACGTCGGAAACGAAAACAACTGCCACCGCAACAATCGCCGAAACGATAATCCTAGGAATATGCCAACTTCCGCCAGCCCGTTTTATCGCAGCACCCATTCCCACAACGAACAACGCAATTCCGACCGCCAGCGCGACGCGAGTCTCAATATGAAACGGCTCCTCGGGATGAACGATTCCTTCCTCGACCACCGCGCCCACTCCGATAATTCCAAGCAGCATCGGATAGTGGAACATGCTGAACGAATCGCGAGCTACGTTTCCAACGGCGCTTTCGCTTAGTGCCTCGAACAGCGCATCGAGCTTGTCTTTCGCTATGGCAAAATAGCTCCACCAAAGACCGAACGTAAACGCCAGCGACGTTATGGCAAACAACGTCAGCTTCGTAGTCCACTCTCGCCCTACAACTCCAGCGACGGCGATGATCAGACTCTCACCCAACGCAATGATCACGAACAGACCGTGTCGTTCACTGAAATGATCTCGATCAATGTTGAAACCGCCCGCTTCGGTTGCCAGATTCGCAGCGATCAGGTCGATCACAATTGCAGCACCCCACGCCCAGTACAGAGCGTCTCCTCCAAGCACTCCTCCAACAACTACCAACACAAGACCCGGCAGAGATGTCGAGGCGAATCTAAACACTGCTTTTAGCTGTGCCGAGTCAT